>NZ_JBJEEL010000012.1:0-17838 GCF_051873035.1 Limosilactobacillus sp. | reverse complement strand
TTTTTTATTTACCACCAACTGGGTGGCTAACTTCATTCTATAATCTACCAAAATTTAACATTTATCAAATGTGTTAAAATAGTTAAAAAAAGATGTAAGGGGTTTCGATGATGAAAGTTACGTGCAACGAGACACTGGCAGTGTCAATCCACCGGGTAATTAATGCTGACTTGAACGAGCACGGGACGGTCTTTGGGGGCCGGCTCCTTGAATTAGTAGATGGGGAGGCCTCGGTAGCAGCGATGCGGGTTACCCGGTCGACAATCGTCACGGCCGCAATGGACCACGTTCAATTTCTCAGACCATTTCGCTTACAAGACTCGATGTGTATGGAAGCTTACGTCACCGGACTAGGCCATCGTTCACTGGAAGTATTTGTTAAGGTGATCGGTGAGCACTTGCAGACTGGTGAACGTTTTCTGGGCTTTACCTGCTTAATGACCTACGTAATTCAGGACCCGCACAGGGAAGTTTTATACGATGAATTAGAACCAACAACGGCTGAGCAGCAGGCACTGGTACGGGGGTATGCTCAGCGGCGCCAGCACCGGGCTACTGACCGTCAGGCCCAACAAGACCTTTTGAAACACGTGACCATCCGTAAGCCATGGGAATAGTTTTCCTCTGGCATATTAAAAAGCCACCTAATGATCGGTTCATTGCCAATCATTGGGTGGCTTTTAGTTAGATCGTTGCGAGTGGTTGCTTGTGGTCTGGGCGGGGAAATCTTTTTGCCAATGCCTTGAGTTCACTGGCTGAAAATTCAATTTCACCGGCCTGCCAGTTGGCAAGGGTATGCTCAGGGGTACTACTCTTAGGAATAGTTAGGACATTGTCATTACGCAGTGTCCAGGCAAGCATTATCTGGTAAACAGATGCTTGGTGGTTGCGGGCCAATTCTTGTAGTAGTGGGTCGGTAGTTAATTTACCGGAAAGCTGGTCACCCTGGGCTAGTGGTGAGTAGGCAATTAACGGCAGCTGGTGTTGCCGCATCAGGGGGAGAAGGTCGTATTCAATCCCGCGTTCGTCCAGGTTATACAGGTCCTGGTTAGCAACACAGTAGGTACCGTTAGGCAGGGACCATAATTCTTCTAAGTCCTGCACGTCGAAATTGGATACCCCCCAAGCCTTAATTTTGCCCTGGGCCACCATCTTTTCCATTGTCGTGACGGTCTCACTTAGCGGAATGGTACCGCGCCAGTGTAATAGGTAGAGGTCAAAGTAGTCGGTGCCAACGTTACTTAAACTTTGGTCAAGACTCTTGACTAGTTGGTCCCGCCCGGCGTTAGTCGGTAGCACCTTGTCAATAATAAAGAGCTGATCACGCTGGTAACCCTTAATGGCATCCCGCACGACGCGTTCTGCCTTGCCCTCACCGTACATTTCGGCGGTGTCGATTACCCGGGCGCCCTGGTCGAGGCCGGCACGGATAGCGGCAACTTCCGTTTCATGGTTAGCAGCGAGGTCACCGAGGCGCCAGGTACCTAGACCGACGGCGGGGAGCTCAATCTTATTTATTTGAACGGTCTTCATAGGATCACCTACTAGTTATTATGAATGACGACCTTAGTTCCGGCTGGCATATGCATCATCCACTTGGAATCAGGAACGGAGAGACGGATGCAACCGTGAGAGGCAGTACTCTTGCCTAGCTTCTGGGCCTGTGACTTAATGTAGTGTCCAGACTTGTCGGTAGGGACACTGTGGAAGAGGTAGGAGCCGTTGTCATGCCAGGAAACGTAGTTGTTAGCACCACATTTAACGGAAGGGTTGTAAAAACTATTACCACGATCGTCTTGGATAGCGTAGGTACCGGTAGGGGTCATACTTACCCGCTTACCGTTTTTGTTTTCATACTTACCAGCACTGCAGTACATTGTGTAGACGTTTTGCTGGCCATCCATGATGTAAACCCGGTTTTTAGCAATGCTGACCTTGATCCAGGGATCCTTAAGCTTATTGATATCTGGATAGGGGATGGTTTCCGAGGACTTAAGGTAGTTAATAGGGGTGCGCATATGTGAGGACGCCTTGGCCGCCGTTCCCCCCCAGCCAATAATGGCAACCATGATGGTTAAAAAGAATAGTAACTTAGTTCGTAATTTCATGTTGTAACCTTCTTCGTATCAAAATAATCATTCCTATTTTAGCACAGCTAATCTATGATTACGCATGATTAGAAAATCATATGTAATTTAAAAATAAGAAATTTTCCTGGGACGGGTCGGCTAATGGTCAAAACGCTAATCCATTGGGCGCGTAGTACTTAGGCGATTGGTTAATATTGGTCAAAAGATTTTTAGCACTCTATACCAAAGAGTGCTAAAAAAGTCTTGCATTTGCTAGCAAACGACCTAAGATAGGAAGTGTAGACAAGGTATGAGAAAGGATGATTCAATATATGGCTAATGAAATTCAACGTCGTAACAACTTATTTGATAACTTGATGAATATGCGTGATTGGATGAACGATGATTTCTTCTCTGACCTTACCCCAATGGCAGATCACATGAAGACGGATGTGGCAGAAGATGACCACGGCTACACGGTTAAGATTGATATGCCAGGCTTTGACAAGAAGGACATTCATATTAACTATGCTAACAACATTTTGTCTGTCACTGGTCACCGGGACACCTTTGCTGATGAAAGTGATCAAAAGGGCAATGTCTTACACACTGAACGGCGCTATGGTCAAATGAGCCGGCAATACCGTTTGCCAGATGTTGACCGGGGAGCTGTTAAGGCCCAATATGAAAACGGGGTTTTGACACTGAACCTACCAAAGTTGCAAGCCAGTGATGAAAATGACACCCGGATTGATATCGACTAATTCGTAATATATAAGAGAAGAGAAAAAGGTCCAAAGTATTCGGCTTTTCCGAATACTTTGGACCTTTTCTGTAAGCCTTAAACTGATTAAAAGGCTTGAACGATGTGCATGATACCAAAGACGATCAACATTACGGATACCAGCCAGACAATGGTCAGGGCTGACAGCATTGGACTAAATAGTAAAATGATTCCCAGAATAATGCTAATAACGCCCAGTACGATTAACCAGGTTGCGTATCCCCGGTGGAAGAGCCGGAAGAACTTAGCAGCCTTGATCTGCATAAAGGAATCGATGATAAACCAAATAGCAAACAGGATTGCTAGGTAAAGGGCACCGAAGCCGGGGAACACCAGAACGATCACCCCTAAAATAATATCTAAGATTGCTGCAAAAATAACCCAACCGGAGCTTTCGTTTAGTGCGGCGTTGATGAAACGACGGAACCAGAGTTCATAGATTCCCCGAAAGATAAACGCGACCCCAACGACAATTGCTAAGAAGTGAAGCGTCTTATCGGGGTGGGAAAATGAAGCGATGCCGGCAATGACAAATAGGATTCCAACTACTAAGCTGAACCAGTCAAAGCCCTTTCTTTGTTCAAATTGCATATTATAAACCTCCTCCCTTGCTTAAATTATTTTCATCATAGCAAAAATGGTGGCAGATTTAAAAGGGGGGCCAACAGCGGTCGTAGTCGACCGGTGTTTAGCCCCGCCCTTTTATAAATGCTCTTTAATTCCGTGTGGGAAGTCCTTATCAATTTCTTTAAGAATTGGTAGTAAGGAGTTAACGTAACGGTGGTACGCCTCAATCGGTTCGAGATCCTTACTATTAGCCTGAAGTAGGGCCAGTGCGATATCGTGTGCCCGTTGTTCATTTGAAATCATATTTGTCACCTCACCCAACTAGTGTACCAAACTTTGCGGTGATTTGAGTCGTAATTGCTGAATTAGGCCATGAAAATAAGTGTAGTCTAAAAGGAGCATTAAACTAAAACCGACCAGGGCACCAAGGGTATTCGTGATCAGGTCATCAATGTCAGCCAGCCGTCCCAGGTTAATTAAGAGGTCCCAGATAAACTGGTTAACTTCGATGAAGAGGCTAAATAAGAAGCAGTATGCGATTGTTCGTCCCCATGAATGACGGTAGTGGAAAAGGTAGAGGAAGACGCCCCAGGGAAGCGTCATGATGATATTTAAGAAAAACTCAGTGCTTACCCCTTGGAAGGGAATCAGGTTGTAAGGAACGCCCCAGAGATGAAAAAAGGTTTTATGGGCAGAAGAAATCTTCAAAAAGCTGGGCGTTAGGCAAAGAATTAAAATGGCGGTTAGGTAGATAAACGTAGCCATAATGGTGAGCCGCGGGCCGCTGTGTTGGTACCGTCGCCCAAAGTGGCCTAATAAAAAGCAGTTAATTAGAAAATAAATTGTAAAAGGTAACCAGTGCAGCATTAAATTCTCCTTAGAAATGTGCATTTTTTTGAATATGGTATACAATGGAGTTTCACATTGGCTTGTACCACAAACTAGTAACCAGCTTAACCGTTACTGGTTTAAGATGCAATGCGCTAGGAGATTTAGTTGAGAATGAGTAAGCAGCAACAGATGAAGAGAAGTTTGAAGAGTCGGCACATTCAGCTGATGGCGCTCGGCGGAACGATTGGGACCGGTCTGTTCTTAGGGGCCGGCAAGGCAATTCGGGCTGCGGGGCCGGCCATCTTGTTGGCGTACTTAATCACTGGGATAGTTTGTTTCGGTATTATGCGGGCTCTCGGGGAATTGCTGATGTCTAATCTGAAATACCGGTCATTTATGGAGGCAATTCGGGATTACCTCGGGAACCGGATTAGCTTTATTACCGGTTGGGCCTACTGGGCGTGCTGGCTGGCCCTGGCGATGGCAGAAATCACCGCCATCGGTCTCTATATTCAGATTTGGCTACCCAACGTTCCCCAGTGGGTACCGGGATTGATTACACTGATAATCTTTTTATGCCTTAACCTAATTACGGTCAACGTCTTTGGTGAAGTTGAATTCTGGTTTGCCATGATTAAGGTGGTGGCCATCCTGATCCTAATTGCGGTGGGGATCTTTATGATGTTAATTCAGTTTAAGTCCCGGGGCGGCTATGTTGCGTCCCCGGGTAACCTGGTTGCCTACCACGGCTTCTTCGCTACCGGATTGAAGGGCTTTGTCATGTCCTTCCAAATGGTTGTCTTTGCCTTCGTGGGGATCGAGATGGTTGGCGTGACCGCTGCTGAGGCTGAAAATCCCCGGCAGGTAATTCCCAAGGCAATCAACGGTATTCCTTTGCGGATCCTGCTCTTTTACATTGGGGCACTAGCGGTCATCATGTGTATTTACCCCTGGAACCGCCTGTCACCGACGAACAGTCCCTTTGTGTTGGTCTTCCGTGATGCCGGTTTGCGTGGGGCCGCCAGTATCGTTAACTTCGTTGTGATTACCGCGGCGGCCTCGGCCTGCAACAGTTCGATTTACACGACCGGGCGAATGTTAGCTGAATTAACAGCCGATGCCCACCGGCCCGGGATTCGCCGGATTTCGCAACTGTCTAAGAACCTGGTGCCGGCCCGGGCGGTGGTGATTTCATCCGTTATCATTGGAATTGCGGCCTTCTTAAACTTCGTTATGCCAGGAGCCGTCTTCACGCTGGTATCCAGTGTGGCCACCACTAGTTTTCTTTTTATTTGGGCCGCCATTATCGGTGCTCACTTACGTTACATCAGGCTTCATCCCCATGATCGGACGTTTAGGATGCCGGGGGCGCCAATAACAGACTACCTGGTCCTTGCCTTTTTGCTGTTCGTTTTGGTAGTCCTGTGCCTTGATAAGCAAACCCTCGCCGCCCTCATCTTCACCCTGGTTTGGTTTGCCCTGTTGGCAGTAATTTCACTAACCAGACGAGAAAATAATTGAAATAAAAATCGTCAAAGCCAGCTCCCAGATTGGGAGTAGCCTTGACGATTTCTTTTTTTAACGGTTTAAATGTAATTTGCGCTGACAGTCGGGACAGAGTCCGTGGACCTCAATATTATTTCCCGTTACCAAGTAGTGGGTCTTTTGCCGGGTCATCTCAGTCATTTCCCGGGTAATTTCGGAAAAATGTTCATCAAAGACGTCGGTAATTTTACCACAGTTATCGCAAACAACGTGGTAATGCGGGTGACCAAAGTAATCGTAGTGCGTACTACCGTCCCCGTTCTTTAGCTCAATAACGAGATTGTAATCAACAAAGAGCTTTAACGTGTTGTAGACCGTCGCCATACTGATGTTATCGGTGTTATCTTTAAGATCTTCATAGATCATTTCAACACTGGGATGGGTGTGGTGGTTGATGAGGTATTCTAAAATTGTCCGCCGCTGGGGAGTCAGACGAACTTTGTGGTTCCGTAGTAGGTCTAACGCGCGGTCAAGTTCAGCCTCAGCCATGAACAGATCTCCTTTCTTCTTTATAATTATTTTAATCTAACTGTATTATATCATTTACAAACATAGATTCAAACATTATAATATGGTGCGGTTAAATAATAATAATTCTAAAAAGGGAGAGAGAAAATTGGAGAAGAGTATTGATCAAAATGGCCAATCCTATAGCCGTTTTTGGTTTATTTTTACCTTACTGGTAGGGACTTTTACCATGTCCATTAGTCAGTCGTCACTATCAACGGCCTACCCAACATTGATGCACAGTTTTGGAATTTCGGCTGATACGGTGCAGTGGTTAACGACCGGCTTTATGTTGGTAATGTGTGTCAGCATGCCAATTAGTCCGTGGATGCTGAGTAATTTAAACTTTAAGACGATGTTTATTGCCGCACTGGCATTGTTTGATATCGGTTCTTTAATGATTGTCTTTACCCCTGCTAGCTGGGGTGCCAATGGTTTTTGGTTTATGATGGTCGGCCGGGCACTAGAGGCCTTTGCCGTCGGGGTACTTTTTCCATCTTACCAGTCGGTTCTGTTGGAGATTACTCCTAAGGACCAGCGGGGAACGACGATGGGAATTGCCGGCCTGGTCATGGGGTCAGCATTGGCCTGTGGACCAATTGTATCCGGAATTATTTTAAAGTTCTTTAGCTGGAAGAGCCTGTTCATCTTCTTCATGATCATCATTACAGTGATCATTATCCTGGCTGCTACCGGTTTGATCCGGGATGTAATGCCACGACACTCGACTAGTCTTGACTGGCTATCGGTTTTCCTGTCGATCGGCCTTATCGGAATTATGTACGTGGTGAACCTGGCCGCCAAAAAGAATGTTAACTGGACCATCAATGGAATTATCTTGGTGGTTAGTGTGCTGGCAATCGTTTGGTTCTGCCACCGGCAACTGGCTTTGGAGGAACCACTGCTTGAATTGCGGGTATTAAAAACCTTTAATTATGACCTGGCAGTTCTGCTGACCTCCATCTCATACATTGCCCTTATCGTAACCACGATTATTTTTCCACTATATTACCAAGGGGTATTACACGTTAGTCCCTTTGTTTCCGGAATGTCACTGGTTCCCGGAGCGGTCTTCTTGAGTATCTTGAATCCGTTGACGGGGAAGCTGGCCGACAAGATCGGCTTTAAGCCGACAATGCTGGTTGGCATGGCGATGATTATTTGTGGTTGGTTAATCGCCTGGCTTGTACTTGACCGCCTGAGTCTGCTCGCCATGATCCTTTGTGCCATGATTATTGAAGGTGGGAACGCCTTTGTCATGATGCCAGCGGTAACACTAGGTGCTAATTCGCTCCCGAATGACTTGGTTTCTCACGGAACCGCGGTCATCACGACAGTTCGTCAGGTCCTTGGTTCTGCTGGGGTCGCCGTGGCCACAATTGTTTTGACGGTTGGCACATCCCATGCACTGGGGGCCGGTCGTCAGCAATTACAAGCGTCACTCCATGGTTACCACCTAGTATTTATGATGATGGTGGTCATTGAGATTATTGGTTTGATTTTGGCCTTATTGTTGAAAAATACCAAGAAGCAGGCGGCCTAATCAGTAGTTATCCGTATTTAAATAATAAATAGTGTCAGTGTTCTTGCTATAATACGCCTATGAATACTGGCACTTTTTGTTAGGAGGAATAGTAATGAAAAAACAACGACCAGACTGGGCCCAAACCTCGGAACTGATGCGCGACTACTATGACCAGGTTTGGGGATATCCGGTACATGATGATCAATTCCTATTTGAGATGCTGACTCTAGAAATCTTCCAGGCCGGACTTTCCTGGGAAATAATTTGGCGCCGGCGGGCGGCTTTTGAACGCGCCTTTGACCACTTTGCAATTGAACGGGTAGCCCAATACACTGACCGGGATGTTACCCGGCTAATGGCGGATGAGGGGATTATCAGGAACCGGCTTAAAATATTAGCGACGATTAATAATGCCCAGTTAGTTCGTAAGCTGCAGGCCCAGGGGCAAAGTTTAGATGACTATATCTGGTCGTTTGTGGACCACCAGGCACAACGCTTAGTACTTAAACCTGGGGAAACACTCCCGGCCCAAACGGATCTTTCCCGGAAGGTAGCCCGGCAAATGAAACGGGACGGTTTTAAATTTGTGGGGCCAACAATTATCTATTCATACTTAACGGCGGTCGGGTTAGTTAACGCCCGTCTTTAATAATCTTTTAATTGATTATTAAGATAACTTTGTGATAGTATTGTCTTCGTTATGAAGCAAATTCCCGATAGGATTCACTGTAAAGTGAAGATGCCTTGTAACCGCAACTACAAAACGTTTTTAAGTTTCGACTAGAATATGGGGGAATTAGAAAAGATGACAGAAAAACACCTATTTACATCAGAATCAGTTTCCGAAGGACACCCAGATAAGATTGCGGACCAAATCAGTGATGCAATCCTCGATGCACTGTTGGAAAAGGACCCGGATGCACGGGCCGCGGTTGAAACTTCCGTTACGACGGGGCTAGTCCTCGTCTTTGGGGAAGTTTCTACCTCTGCCTATGTCAACATCCAAAAGGTAGTCCGTGATACGATTCGGCGGATTGGTTACACTGATGGTAAATACGGTTTTGATGCGGATAACTGTGCCGTAATTACGGCACTCGACGAACAATCACCTGATATTGCACAGGGGGTTGACGATTCACTTGAAACCCGTGAAGGGGATGCTGATCCGCTCGACCAAATTGGTGCAGGTGACCAGGGGCTAATGTTTGGTTACGCCACTGATGAAACACCAGAATACATGCCACTGACCTTAATGCTTAGTCATAAGTTAATGCAACGGATTGCCAAGTTACGTAAGGAAGGGACGATCCCTTACCTTCGTCCGGATGCCAAGGCCGAAGTAACCGTTGAATATGATGACAATGATAAGCCATTACGGGTTGACACGGTGGTCTTAAGTACTCAGCATGATCCGGACGCAACCTTGGATCAAATTCGTCAAGATGTTAAGGAACAGGTTATCAAGGCGGTTATTCCAGCTGAATTGCTAGATGACCAGACTAAGTACTTTATTAACCCCACCGGTCGTTTTGTTATCGGTGGTCCCCAAGGGGATGCTGGGTTAACTGGCCGGAAAGTAATTGTTGATACCTACGGTGGTGCTGCTCACCACGGTGGTGGGGCCTTCTCTGGTAAGGATGCTACGAAGGTGGACCGGTCGGCTAGTTACGCCGCTCGTTACATTGCCAAGAACCTAGTTGCCGCTGGTTATGCGAAGAAGCTGGAAATTCAAGTTGCCTACGCCATTGGGGTTGCTGAACCAGTTTCCATTTCAATTGATACTTTTGGTACTGGTACCAAGAGTGAAGAAGAGCTAATTGCGGCGGTACGGAAGGTCTTTGACTTGCGGCCAGCTGGTATCATCAAGATGTTAGATCTCAAGCGGCCGATTTATGAACAAACGGCGGCTTACGGCCACTTTGGTCGGACAGATGTTGACCTGCCATGGGAACACCTTGACAAGGTCGATGAATTGAAGCAAATTTTAGGCTAAATCACTAATCATCCTTGCAAATTAGCGACAGGGAAGTTAGAATACAACTAATATTTTGATCGTGATAGAAGTAGTAGTTAGGAGCCGCGTCACCAGAGACCCACTGGTGCTGTGAAGTGGGGACCGGTTGCTGATGAA
This sequence comes from Limosilactobacillus sp., assembly GCF_051873035.1. Classification (GTDB taxonomy): domain Bacteria; phylum Bacillota; class Bacilli; order Lactobacillales; family Lactobacillaceae; genus Limosilactobacillus. The sequence goes on along the minus strand of NZ_JBJEEL010000012.1, from coordinate 7,879 downwards.
CTCGTCTAGTAAGATTGCTGTTGAAGTTAGTAGGCAGTGACGTTAGACCGCGTTAAGGCCTTAAAGTGCTATGACTAGTTCATAGAAAACGGGTGGTACCGCGGATTGATTTTCGTCTCGTAGGAGCAAGGAGCTTCTGCGGGATTTTTTTATTACGATCATAAAAAAGAAAAGGAGCGAAATTATGGCTTACGATCACACAACGATTGAAAATAAGTGGCAAAAGTTTTGGAAAAAGAACAAGACTTTTAAAGCGGAGATTAATAAGGACCAAAAGAAGTACTACGCCTTAGATATGTTCCCGTACCCATCAGGTCAAGGACTACATGTTGGGCACCCGGAAGGATACACCGCCACTGATGTAATGTCACGGATGAAGCGGATGCAGGGTTACAACGTTTTGCACCCAATGGGCTGGGATGCATTCGGCCTGCCAGCTGAACAATACGCCCTAAAGACCGGCCATAATCCAAAGGGCTTTACTAACAAGAACATTAACCACTTCCGCGACCAGATCCAATCACTCGGTTTTTCCTATGATTGGGACCGGGAAGTTAACACGACTGATCCGGAATACTACAAGTGGACCCAGTGGATCTTCGAACAGCTCTACAAGAAGGGCTTGGCCTACGAAAGTGAAATTATGGTGAACTGGGCTCCCGACTTTATGGGCGGGACCGTGGTTGCCAACGAAGAAGTTGAAGATGGTAAGACCAAGCGGGGCGGTTACCCGGTTTACCGGAAGCCAATGAAGCAGTGGGTTCTAAAGATTACTGCCTATGCCGACCGGTTGATTAAGGACTTAGACCTGGTTGATTGGCCAGAGAGTGTTAAGGAAATGCAGCGGAACTGGATTGGTCGTTCCGAAGGTGCCTCCGTCTTCTTCCCGGTTGCCGGCGATGAAGATACTAAGATTGAAGTCTTCACGACCCGGGCCGATACCCTCTTCGGGGCTTCCTACGTCGTCTTGGCACCGGAACAAGAACTGGTTGACCAGCTAACAACGCCTGAACACCAGGATGAAGTTGCCAAGTACAAGGAAGAAGCTTCCCGTCGTTCTGACCTGGAACGGACTGACTTGAACAAGGAAAAGACCGGGGTCTTCACCGGTTCTTACGTCATCAACCCCGTTAACGGCGAAAAGTTACCGATCTGGATTAGTGACTATGTTTTAGCATCGTACGGGACTGGTTGTGTCATGGCCGTTCCTTCTGGTGACCAGCGTGATTACGACTTTGCCAAGAAGTTTGACTTACCAATTAAACCGGTGATTGAAGGTGCCGACCTGTCTGACGGGGCCTTTAGTGGTGATGGTAAGCACATTAACTCTGGCTTCTTGGACGGCCTTAACATTGAAGACGCCAAGGCGAAGATGATTGATTGGCTGGAAGAACACGAGGCCGGTCATAAGAAGGTTAACTACCGGCTCCGGGACTGGATCTTCAGTCGGCAACGTTACTGGGGTGAACCGATTCCGGTAATTCACTGGGATGATGGTCGGACGACGCTGGTTCCTGAAGACGAATTGCCATTGAAGTTGCCAGACACCGATAACATCGAACCGTCCGGAACGGGTGAAAGTCCGTTAGCCAATGTTAAGGACTGGGTTAACGTTTATGATGACCAAGGTCGGCACGGTTTACGGGAAACTAACACCATGCCACAATGGGCCGGATCATCATGGTACTGGCTCCGTTACACGGATCCACATAACAGTAAGGAATTTGCTTCTAAAGAAGCACTGGATTACTGGTCACCAGTTGACCTGTACGTTGGTGGTGCCGAACACGCTGTCTTGCACCTGCTCTACGCTCGTTTCTGGCACAAGGTACTCTACGACCTCGGCTTAGTCCCAACGAAGGAACCATTCATGAAGCTGGTTAACCAGGGGATGATTCTCGGAGCTAACCACGAGAAGATGTCCAAGTCAAAGGGGAACGTGGTTAATCCGGACGACATTGTTGAAAAGTACGGTGCCGATACGCTGCGTCTTTACGAAATGTTCATGGGTCCACTGACCGAATCTGTTCCGTGGGATGAAGAAGGTCTGCACGGTTCCTACAAGTGGATCCAACGGGTATGGCGGTTATTAATGGATGATAATAACCACCTCCGGGACCGGGTTTCGAACTTTAACGATGGTAAGCTGACCAAGGTTTACAACCAGACCGTTAAGAAGGTCACCGAAGACTACGAACGGATGCACTTTAACACTGCAATTTCCCAACTGATGGTCTTTGTAAATGAAGCTTACAAGGTTGATGACCTGCCAGCCGAATACATGCAAGGCTTTGTGAAGATGATTTCCCCAATCATGCCACACGTGGCAGAAGAACTGTGGAGTCAGTTTGGTATCAGTGATACTATTACTTACCAACCATGGCCAAAGTATGACCCAGCGGCCCTTGTTGAAAACGAAGTTGAAATGATCTTACAAGTTAATGGTAAGGTTCGGGCTAAGGTTAAGATGGCAAAGGATACCTCTAAAGAAGAGGCGGAAAAAGTGGCCTTGGCTAATGAGCACGTCAAGAAGTTTACCGATGGTAAGGACATCAAGAAGGTAATTGTTGTTCCAAACAAGATCGTAAACATCGTTGCCAAGTAGTTAGATCTTTGAAAAGTATAGCTAGGCCGACAGCGCGGTCTACAAAGGGCGTCAAGTATTCGGAAAGTCCGAACGCTTGACGCCCTTTGTGCTCATGGAATGGCAGCTAGCCTAATGATGTGTTGTGAAGAAAGGAAAGACAGATGGAAGTAGTTACGTATCCGGCCGTATTTACGCCGCAAGATGGTCAGATTTTAGTAGATTTCCCTGATTTACCAGAGGCGTTTACCCAGGGAAAGGATATGGCAGAGGCGGTCGAATTTGCTAAATTAGGGCTGGCAATTACCCTTAACGATAAGTTAGGTCATTTTGAACCCGCGCCACCGGCTAGTGACCTCGCTGCGGTGGCGGCTGCCCACCCACAGGCAGTTGTTAAGTTGGTCACCGTGGACCTGGACCAGTACTAATTATCCTTAATAAAATCTTAATTAGAAAAGAAATTGCGTCAGTCCGTGTTTCACGATAGAATAAATAAGATTGTTTATTTTTAGGAAGGGCAGGAACTGAAGGAATCATGAATGATGAATACGCTAATGGTTCAGAGTCTATCGGAACCAATAAAGATGCGAAGTCCAAGATGCTGAATGGTTCAGCCTGGATGACGGTGGGGAGTATCACCTCACGTATTCTTGGGGCGATTTATGTTATCCCTTGGGTAACCTGGTTTGGTGCTTATAGTAACCAGGCCAACGCCCTCTTTGCACAGGGTTATAATATTTACAATATCTTCTTAATTATTGCTACGGCGGGGTTACCGTCGGCTATTTCCAAGATGGTTGCGCACTATAACGGGTTAAACGAGTATGGTGTCAGCCGTCGTCTTTATTACTCAAGTATGTACGTAGCGTTAGCCATGGGGGTTATTTGCGCAACCTTAATGACGTTTCTAGCCCCGGGGATGGCAAACGGCGATGAAAACGTCGTTCCGGTTATTCGTTCACTAGCTTGGGCGGTGCTGATTATCCCCGCACTGGCAATGAGCCGGGGTTTCTTACAGGGGTATAACTGGATGGCGCCTTCGGCAATCTCGCAGTTTGTCGAACAAGTCTTCCGGGTTATCTATATGTTGGCCGCCACCTACCTGATCATGAAGATCCAGAAGGGGAGCTGGGTAAGTGCGGTTACCCAATCCACGTTTGCTGCCTTTATCGGGGCACTGGGGGCAATTGCAATCCTATCCTGGTCCTGGGTTAGCCACCGGCGGGAAATGAATTCGCTAATTAATAATGGTAAAAATGACCTGAGCGTCTCCACCGGCCGGCTAATTATCCGGATGATTTACCAGGCCATTCCCTTTGTGGTAATTGAATCTGGGGTGGCCATCTTTATGTTGATTGACCAGTTTACCTTCCCGAAAATGCTGATGCATGTGGGGAACTTTACCCACTATCAAGAAACGGTCCTTTACGCCCTGTTTGCCTTTAATGCGAATAAGATTTTCACGATTATTATTTCATTGGCTTCGGCAATGGCCGCTACGGTAATTCCGTTGTTAGCAACAGCCCGGGCACAGAATGACAAATTAGGGATGCGTAAGCAAATTGAAAACGTCTTATTACTCTTTTACTTCGTGATGATTCCAGCCGCCCTCGGTTTAGCCGCAGTGGCCCAACCGGTTTATACCGTTTTCTACTATTATGATCATGCTGGGATCGTTGTTCTGGAGTTTGCGGCCTTTGTTTCAATCCCAATGGGACTGTACACGGTTGCGGCCGCAATGATGCAGGGGATTTCCGAAAATCGCCGGATGATGAAGTACCTGGCGATTGGGATTGTGATCAAACTGCTACTTCAGTACCCATGCATCCTCTTTGCGCAGGGGCTGGGACCACTACTGGCTACCTGCATTTCAATGTTCGTAATTGATTACCTAATTTTGCATTCCTTCAATATGGAATTTAACCTCCACTTCTATGAAATGTCGAAGCCGACTAACCAGATCCTGTGTTTTTCACTGATCATGTTTGCCGTGACTAAGTTAGTGATGGTCCTACTTGGCCATTTAGTTAGTCCTTATAGCCGGTTCCTGGCCTTCTTTGTAGCGATGGTAGGAGTAGCGGTTGGTGCCGGCATCTTTGCCTTTTTGGCTTTGAAGTTCCGGCTGGCTGATCAGATTATCGGACCACGTTCCGCAAGTCTGCGGCGTAAACTGCACATTGCCTAATTTTCAGTAAATAATTAACCCTTAACATCTGAGTTTCCAGGTGTTAAGGGTTATTTTGATTATTCTAGTTAAGAAAACCGATGTGGTGTTCTTGGGGTGCTGCTTCCATCTTCTTCATGAAGCTTGGTAGTGCACGGCTGATCTGGTGGGGTAAGACGATGTATTGGTCTTCCGCAATTTTATCAGCAATGGCACTGTGGGCATAAACGGCGGCTAGCACGGCCTTGGTGCCTTGCTGGTTAAACTCAGCTGTAAAGCCACCGACCATCCCGGCCAGGGTATCACCCATACCACCAACCGCTTGTGCAGGTGTTCCGATTGGTAGTTGATAAACATCATCAGCCGTATAAATCTCGGTATGGTGCTTCTTGAGGACTACGGTCGCGTTAAGCTGATCACGGACGGTGCGATTCTTATCCTCTGTTTGCTCACCAATCTTGATGCCGGAGAGTCGTTGCCACTCCATTTCGTGCGGTGTGTAAATAACGTTGGCGGCCGGTTGTGACAGCTTTTCCCGGGCCATTAGGGTAATAGCTGAACCGTCGATAACCAGGTTTTGCTGTGGTGAAACGTTAGCAAAGACGTTTTGAAGAATGTGCAAACTAGTGGCATCGTCGCCCAGGCCGGGACCAACAACTACCGTGGTGGCAGCTTTTACGAGATCGGCTACCTGTTGGTCAGCAGTAAAGTCGGCAAACATTGCCTCTGGTAATTGGGCGTGTAAGGCACCGGAGTTACTAGAATCGGTACAAGTGGTGACGAGGCCGGCCCCCGCACAAACCGCGGCGGTTGATGCCATGATAATGGCCCCACCAAAGTTACGGTTACCACCGACGAGGGTAACTTTACCAAAAGTGCCCTTAAAACTGTTGGCCGGACGGGGTTGGATTACCTCATGGAGGATCTGTTCAGTTAGTTTTTTCATTAATAAGGTCTCCTTTTAGATTTTGTAATGACTATATTAATGGTATCATTAATTTAACAAAATGATCAGATGGAGGGATAAGAAATGACTGAATGGCTTAAAGCAGCCCAGAGTCAGGAAAAAGACTATTTAAATGATCTAATATCATTGATGAAGATTCCAAGTGTCCGTGATGATGATGCGGCCACCGATGAATACCCGTTAGGACCCCGTCCAGCACAGGCATTAACGGCCTTCTTAGAGATGGCAGACCAGGACGGTTTCAAGACGAAAAATATTGACAACCTGGTTGGTTATGCCGAATGTGGTGAAGGTGACGAGACCCTTGCAATTTTGGCACACTTAGACGTGATGCCAGCGGGAAAGGGCTGGGATACGGATCCCTTTGACCCGGTAATCAAGGATGGCAATCTTTATGGTCGGGGCGCCTCAGACGATAAGGGTCCCGGCATGGCGGCCTACTATGCCCTGAAGTACTTGAAGGACCAGGGGGTTAAGTTCAATAAGCGGGTTCGTTTTATTGTCGGAACCGATGAAGAAAGTAACTGGACGGGGATGCACCGCTACTTTGAAGTAGAACCAGCACCCACACTAGGCTTTTCACCAGATGCTGAATTTCCGGTTATCAATGGTGAAAAGGGGCAGGTTTCACTGTTACTTAGCACGCCGGCAACTAATGCGGGGGATTACCAATTAGAGAGCTTTGCGGCTGGCCTACGGTTTAATATGGTGCCGCGTGAGGCGGTAGCGGATGTGGTTGTTAAGGACCGGCAACAGGTTCAAAATGACTTTGCTCGTTTTATTGATAGTAATCCGATTAGCGGGAACGCAGAAGAGACGGCTAATGGCCTGAAGTTAACGGTAATTGGTAAGGCGGCCCACGGCATGGAATCGGAGAAGGGGATTAACGCCGGAACCTACCTGGCAAACTTCTTAGACCAGTATAACTTTCAGGCGGGTGCCAAGAGCTTTATCCACTTCCTTGGCAAGTACCTCCATTTGAACACCCGGATGGAGAGCTTCGATGGTGCCTTTAGCGATCCGGTAATGGGTGAATTGACGATGAATGCCGGTATCTTAAACTTCGATCCGGCAAAGGGCGGTAGTATTAATATGAACTTCCGCTTCCCTAAGGGGATTACGCCAGACCAGCTCGAAGAAGTTGTGAACCGGGTTGCTGAACCACTTCAAATAACGGTTAAGCAGGGACCTGCCCAAGCACCCCACTATGTTGACCCTAATGACCCGATCGTCAAGACCTTAATGGCTGCTTATATTCACCAGACCGGTGACCAAAATACCAAGCCAGAAGTGGTTGGTGGCGGTACTTACGGTCGTCTGATGAAGCGCGGTGTCGCTTTTGGGGCACTGATGCCAAATACGCCGAATACAATGCACCAGGCAAATGAGTTCCAACCGGTGGATGACCTTATTAAGTCCATGGCAATTTATATGGAAGCCATTAATAATTTAGTAACAGACTAAGTTTATGCTAGAATAAGGGTAAAGAGTGGAGGCGCTTTTCAGATGAGTTATCAAAAAATTTTAGTTGGTATTGATGGATCGAAGCAGTCCGACATGGCCTTTGATAAGGCCGTCGAGACCGCCCGGCAGAATAATTCTGAATTGTTTTTGCTAAGCGTAATTAATGGTGGGAAGATTCCGAATGGTGGACCCAATGGTTATGGCTTTATTGACCGGGGGATCTACCAACCGGCAATTGATGCCATGAAGAAAAAACTGGCTGAATATGAACAAAAGGCTAAGCAGGCCGGTATTGAGTCCGTTACCACCGAAGTAGAGGTGGGGAATGCCAAGCTGGAACTGGCGGAAAATTACCCGAGCAAGAATGACATTGATTTGATTGTGATTGGGGCAACCGGGTTAAACGTTGTGGGCCGGCTGATTGTGGGGTCCACGGCGGCTTATACAATTCGTGAAGCACCATGTGACGTGACGGTCGTCAAAACCGATAAGAATAACCGTAAAGTCGACCTTAAGAAAAATAGTTACCCTGAAATTTAGTTAATAAATTTGGAATAACCAAAGATTAGTGGGGAGCAAGGCAGAAGCTGTAACCGACTTCTGTCCTGCTTCCTTTTATGTTGGCGAAAGGTTAGCATTTTATTTAAAAGGCAGATTGCAATAAATAACTTGAACAAATTTAATGACGCAGATTAAGCAA
>NZ_JBJEEL010000011.1:0-18273 GCF_051873035.1 Limosilactobacillus sp. | reverse complement strand
CTTGCTTAATCTGCGTCATTAAATTTGTTCAAGTTATTTATTGCAATCTGCCATTTTAAATGTTTTTATTGCGTTGAGAAACGTTGATATAAAAGCATTTCTAAATTTAGATAAAACTAGTTAAAATCTATTTTAGAAGAAATTGAGCCAAATTTGAGTCAAGGTTCTCATCGGCCTACTAGCCATCACGGTTTCTGTGGTGGCTTTTTATTTTAAATTTTGCCAAAAAGTGCACTGGTAACCGCCACTGCATAAGCCCGATGAAGGAAACCGGTTAATTTCGGTAACGTTCTTTGCTGCACTTGGCTGGTAGTTTCTAATTTGATGTTAGTTAGCGTCCTTTATAATTAGTAATGCTTAAAGTTCGTATACGAAGGATAAGTCATATTACCTCTCTACATAATAACCATAAAAATAACAGCTGTTATAGAAAGCGCTTTTATAAACTGCTATAATTCAACTTAAGGAGGTGGCGTGTATGTACGCAGAAAGAATCAACAAATTACGCCAAGAAATGCTTGAAGATAAGTTAGATGCATTTTTAGTAACTGACCCGATTAATATTAAGTACTTAAGTGGCTTTAGTGGTGATACCGCCGGGGTACAATTAGTTACTGCTGACGATAATTGGATTATTACTGATTCGCGGTTTGTACAGTACCTGGAAGAAGAACTGCCTGACCAGGATAATATTATTACCCGGAGCTATTTGGGAACCGTCTGTGACTTGATCAAGAAGCTTAACATAAAGCGGTTGGGCTTTGAAGATACGATTGCTTACAGTGACTACGATTTCCTACGTGAACAAGCAGAATGTGAACTAGTTCCGGAAAATCAGGTTGTTGAATGGAACCGGACGGTTAAGTCACCAGCAGAATTAGACATTATTCGGCAATCCTGCCAGTTAGCCGGTCAGGGTTACCAGTTTGTCCTTGAAAATATTAAGCCGGGGATGACTGAGCAGGAAATGTCAAATGAGCTGGATTACTTCATGAAGAAGCATGGTGCCCAGGAAGCTTCCTTTGAGACGATCTTTGCCAGTGGTGAAAACACCGTTAAACCACACGCCACCGCCAGCAAGAAACAGATTAAGGCTGGGGAACCAGTCACGTTAGACTTTGGTTACTACTATGATGACTATACTTCCGATGTCACGCGGACATTCGGGATGGGAGCACAATCTGATCAGTTCAAAGAAATTTACCAGGTTGTTTTAGACGCCCAAATTAAGACAATTGAAGCAACTAAAGAAGGAGTTACTGCAGCGGAGCTTGACCATGTTGGTCGACAATACATTACTGACCAGGGGTATGGTGAGTACTTTACCCATGGAATGGGCCACGGGATTGGCTTAGATATTCACGAAAATCCGTACATCTCGCGTTCCGTCAATGATGCACCACTTAGCAAGTTTGCTCCTAAGACCTTTGTTGCTAACCAGATTTTGACCATTGAACCGGGAATTTACATTCCTGGTGTTGGTGGTGTCCGGATTGAAGATGACGTCTTGGTTACTAAGAATGGTTATGAGATTCTAACTGACTTCTCCAAGAAGTACCGTGAAGTTGCAGTGGATTAATTAGCATAAAACTAACAAAAGGGTCGTGGTCTGAATAGGTGACCATGATCCTTTTATTTATGCTCATTTTGAACCGGTGTATAATGGGAAAGGTATTTTTTGTAAAGGAGAATTGTAGCAATTGTCACAAGAAAATAATATGCAAAAGACCCTGGGATTCGGCGCGGCACTATCTACCGTTGCCGGAACCATTATTGGTACGGGGGTATTTTTTAAGGCGTCAGCCGTTACAACGGCGACGATGTCAGTTAGTCTGGCACTGTTTGCTTGGCTACTCGGGGGGATTATCAACCTTTGTGCCGGGCTGACGGCGGCAGAGGTGGCCGCGGTTTTCCCCGAAACGGGGGGCATTATCCGCTACATTGAGGAACCGTTCGGTCGTTTCTGGGGTTTTATTAGTGGTTGGGCCTATGGACTAGTTTATATGCCGGCCAACGTCGCCGCCTTTGCAATCGCGTTTGGAACCCAGTTTGCTGGTCTTTTTCACTTAACCAATTCCTGGATTGTGCCGGTAGGGATGATTACCGCCCTGTCAGTCGCGCTGTTAAACTTCATCAGTGCCAAGTGTGGTGGCTGGGTCAGTTCGGTTACCTTAGTTATTAAGCTACTGGCATTAGCAGTAATTGTAATTTTTGGCTTCCTCCAACCTGGTGGGGTTGACTTCCGTCTGTTTCCAATTCAGGCGGGGGCGCACCGCGAATTCTGGTCAGCACTAGGAACGGCATTATTGGCCACGATGTTTGCCTATGACGGGTGGATTCACGTTGGTACCTTGGCCGGTGAACTGAAAAATCCCAAGAAGGATTTACCACGAGCAATTGCACTAGGGCTGACCATCGTGATTGTTGCCTACCTGTTGGTAAATGCGGTCTTCTACTTTGTAGTCCCCGTTAACCAAATTGCGGGTAACCTAAACGTTTCAATGGAGGTTGCTAATAAGCTCTTTGGCGGGATCGGCGGTAAAATTGTCACTGTTGGTATCCTGGTCTCCGTTTATGGTGGAATGAATGGTTACACCATGACCGGGATGCGGGTTCCCTATGCAATGGGCCAAAAAGGCGTTTTACCATTTAGTCATTTCTTTGCAACCCTCAACCAGGCGGGAGTCCCTTGGACTGCTGGCCTGGTCCAATACATCATTGCTTGCTTGATGATGCTATCTGGACAATTCGATGCAATTACTAATATGCTTATCTTTGTTATCTGGTTCTTCTACTGCATGGTCTTTATCGGTGTGATGAAGTTGCGGCGGACCCGACCAGATTTACACCGGCCATATAAGGTGCCGCTCTATCCGGTTATCCCACTGATTGCGTTAGTTGGTGGTATCTTTATCCTAATCAGTACGCTAATCCAGCAGTTTGCCTCTACGGCCATCGGGATTGTCATTACATTGATTGGGGTGCCGGTTTACTACTACATGGAAAAGAAGCATCGTTTAACTGATAAGATCTAAAGCTAGTAAAAAGAGGTTGGGAAATCTTTCCCAACCTCTTTTTTTAATTCAAATTACTTGTTTTCAAATTGTCCCGTAACGGGGTTCATTTCTTGAACTTGGTTAGTTGCTGGGTTGAAGCGGTAAAGGCCGTCAAGGTGAGAAACGTTTGGATCACCCTGGCTATCCCGAACTTCGACTTGGTAGTTACCCTTCGTGTTAGTTTGACTAACTACGTATTGCGAAGCACTGTTTTCCTTTACACCGCTGGCCTTAATGAATTGGTTAACAACTTGGTCATCCCGTGCCGTGTTAGTAGTATTAGCATTGCTTGTCTGTGCTGCGTAGCTAGCCTTGGTGTTAGCCACTGCGCTATTTTGACTACTACTTTGTGAACTTGCGGTTGTACTCGTACTTGAAGTTGAAACCGAAGTCGAAGTTGAAGCCTTCTTATTAGAAGACTGAGCAACCTTACTGGTTTGCGGATGACTGTTAACCTTGCTTGCTGGTGCGGATGCGTTATTAGCACAACCAGCTAAGCCCAATGCCATTAGGGCAACCAATGACCCACTAACGATTTTCTTCTTCATTGTAAACATAATTACAACCTCCATTCTCACAATCTCTCTTATTTTTTCGAGTAGAATTTTTTACTTAAGAATAATTCCTTACAATCTTATTGTAATACTTTTGCAACAATTATGTAATACTTTCGATACTTTTAAATTAAATTTCTTGCCTTTTGCTAAAAAGGGAGTATGATAGTTAATCGTTATGTACCTAACGATTATGTACCGAATGATTAAAAAAGGGGGGCAGAAGATGGTTGTGAACCAGGATGATCAACTATTTCAACAGTTGTTTTGTCTGATTGGTGAGATTCATCATATCGCTTTACACCGTCCCGCGAACCAGGCTAGCTTTCGTGGTCAGGGGCGCTTGATCCACTTGTTGGCCCATAATGAGGGTGTTTCCCAGCGGGAACTAGCAGCATTGGCCCGGGTTAAGCCCGGCTCAATTAGTGAGGTGTTAGAACGACTGGAAAAGGACCAGCAGGTAATCCGCTGGCGCGATGAGCATGATCGCCGGATAGTCCGCGTAAAGTTGACGCCAAAGGGTGAACGCCTTTACAAGGATAATTTGGCCCAACGGCAGCGCTTTGAAAGCGAGTTGTTACAAAACGTTACCGCACCGGAGCGAGCTAACTTTATTACAGTGATTAAAAAGATGCAGCAGCAGTTGCAAGAAAACTATCGTGACTTATTACCGAAGCACCGAGAGGAGTGGAAACAACATTGATTCGAATCGCAAAAAGGAACCTCGCATGGTGGGCAGCGACTTTAGCGGTGATCTTCATGATCATTCAAGTTGCTTGTGACCTCTATTTACCGACGATCACCGCAGAACTGGTCGACCGGGGAATTATGCAGAAAAACCTCAATTTCATTTGGCGCGACGGGGCCTACATGTTAGTGGTTGCCGCTATCGGTCTACTGGCAGCAGCCGGGAATGTTTACTTTGCCTCTACCCAGGCGATGCAGGTTGGTGAAAAACTCCGCCGGCAAATTTTTCACCGGGTACTCCGCTTTTCTAGTAAGGAAATTAATGAATTTGGTGATTCATCATTGATTACCCGGTCGACTAACGACATTGTCCAGATTCAAAACGTGATGGTGCAGGTTTTACGGATGATGATCCAGTCACCAATTATGTTAGTGGCAGCCTGTGTGCTTGCCTATGTTCGGGAACCACGGCTAACCCGGGTCTTCCTGATTAGCTTACCGGTTTTAGCGGTCGTTGTCGTGGCTGTTATGTACTTTGCCGTACCGCTCTTTAAGAGTATTCAGAAGAAGACGGACCGGATTAACCTGATTTTTCGGGAGGGCCTTACCGGTGTCCGGGTTATCAGGGCCTTTCGCGAAGAACAGCGGGAACAAAACCGCTTTAAGCAGGCCAACGCTGACTATACGCAGACCGGTATCAAGGCCTTTACCTTAGTTTCATTCCTCTTCCCAGTCATGACCCTGATCCTGAGTTTAACGAACGTGGGGATTATCCTATTGGGGAGCCAGTTGATTGCGGGGATGACAATGCAGGTAGGAAACCTAATTGCCTTTTTAACCTATGCGACCCAAATCATGATTAGTTTCATGATGCTTTCGATGATTTTCGTCTTTGTACCGCGGGCATCAGCTTCTGCTGCCCGGGTTAATGCCGTATTGGAGCAACCGATCTCAGTTGATGATGCACCGGCCACCAAGCAAGTGAAAATTGCGCCAGGTCAACCGGCGAGTCTCCGCTTTAATCACGTTGATTTCCGCTACCAGGGGGCCGAAAAGTTAGCGCTCCATGACCTGAATTTTAACGTCCAGGCAGGGCAGACCCTGGCAATTATCGGTGGAACCGGATCGGGAAAATCGACTTTAGTGAACCTGATTCCCCGCTTCTTTGATATTGAGCGGGGCCAGATTGAAGTCGATGGCCAGCCAATTAAACAGCTGAGTCAACACGATCTCCATGAGGTAATTTCGATCACCCAGCAAAAGGCGGTCCTATTTTCCGGGACAATTCGTTCGAACCTGCAGTTTGGGAATGCCAATGCCAGCGATGATGAGATGTGGCATGCCTTGGCAGTTGCCCAAGCCGCTGATTTTGTTAAGGAGGCGGGGGGATTAGATGCCCCCGTTGAACAAAACGGGAGTAACTTCTCTGGTGGCCAGCGGCAACGATTGGCCATTGCACGAACGATTATTAAGCCGGCCTCTATTTACATTTTTGATGACTCCTTCTCGGCACTGGATTTCAAGACGGATGCCGAATTGCGTCAGGCCCTGCGGCAAGACCCACAGATTCAACAGGCCGTGACCGTAATCGTGGCCCAGCGGGTTTCAACGGTAGCGGATGCTGACCAGATCTTAGTAATTGATGAAGGAGAAGTGGTCGGCCAAGGAACACACGCCGAGTTAAAGGCCCATAATAAGACCTACCAGCAAATCGTTGATTCACAAATTCAGAAGGGGGATGAAGAACGTGCATCGCGGACCACACAAGATTAATAAGGCCAAGAACTTTTGGCCCACGACTAAGCGCTTAATTGCTTATTTACGGCCGTGGCGGCTGGGGGTGCTCTTTTCAATTATCCTCGCCATTAGCTCAGTTATCCTATCGATTATTGCTCCGAAGATTCTTGGGGAAGCGACGACGGTTATTTATAACGGTGTCATGAAGGGCTATCGACAGATCCGTGCCGGCCAGCACCTGACAAGTCTCCCCGTTGACTTTCACCGCATTTGGCAGATTGGGATTATCGTAATCCTCCTGTACGTCTTTTCCGGCCTCTTTAGTTTTGCCCAGCAGATTATTATGACCCGGATTTCCCAAAAGGTGGTTTATAACCTGCGGCAGGATTTAAAGGCCAAGATGGGCCGGGTACCGGTGAAGTTCTATGATACCCATAGCAATGGTGACATTATGAGTCGGATGGTTAACGATATGGATAATATTGCCGGGACACTGCAGCAGAGTTTAATCCAGATCATTACGAGTCTAATTACCTTCTTTGGGGTCCTAGCGTTAATGCTATCGATTAGCTGGAAATTAACCTTGGTAGCGTTTGTGATGATCCCCTTAAGCCTAATCATCGTTGCTTTTGTCGCCCCAACGGCCCAACGGCTTTTTAGTCGCCAACAAGCTGCTTTGGGGAAGATCAATGGCCAGGTTGAAGAAACCTATGCTGGCCACACGATTGTCCGGGCGTTTAATAAGGAACAAAGTGAAGAAGAGCAGTTTGCTAGCAAGAACCATGAATACTACCAGGCTGCCTGGAAGGCCCAGTTTTTCTCAATTCTGATTTTCCCCTTGATGAACTTCATTCGTAACCTAGGCTACCTGCTGGTGGCCGTTGCCGGGGCATTTGCCGTCATTAATGGTCGAATCACCCTGGGGAACGTTCAAGCCTTTTTGCAATATACCAACCAGTTTTCCCAGCCAATCACCCAAATTGCCAACTTAAGTAGCACTATCCAGCAGACGATTGCGTCGGCAGAGCGGATCTTTGAAGTCCTCGATGCCACTGAAATGGATGAGCGGGTAATTGAAGCACCGGTTAAAGACACGGCGCCGGTACCGAAAATTGAATTTGAAAACGTTAAGTTTAGCTATGGGCCGGAACCGTTGATTGAGGACTTTAACTTGAAAGCGCCGAAGAACCACATGGTGGCAATCGTGGGACCAACTGGGGCCGGTAAGACAACGACTATTAACCTTCTGGAACGATTTTATGAGATCCAAGGTGGTCACATCTACCTAGATGGACATGATACTCGGTCAATGACCCGGACGGAATTGCGTAAGCACATTGGGATGGTCCTCCAGGATACGTGGCTCTTTACGGGAACCATCTTTGATAATATTAAGTATGGTCGTGAAGATGCCACTGACGAAGAAGTCTACCAGGCGGCCAAACTGGCTTACGCCGATAGCTTTATCCGTGAATTGCCTGATGGTTACCAAACGGTTCTCAATGAGTCCGCCTCCAACATTTCACAAGGACAACGGCAGTTATTGACCATCGCCCGGGCCTTTTTGGCCAACCCAGAGATTTTAATCTTGGATGAAGCAACGAGTTCGGTTGATACCCGGACAGAGGCCCTAATTCAGTCGGCAATGAACGATTTACAAAAGGACCGGACAAGCTTCGTGGTGGCCCACCGACTATCGACAATCCGCAATGCGGAACAGATTATCGTGGTTAACCATGGTCATATTATTGAGACCGGGAACCACGACCAGTTGATGGCTAAGAATGGTTTCTACGCTGACCTTTACAATAGTCAGTTTATGGAAAATAATATCTAAATTTAACTGCTGTGGTAGAATTAGCCACAGCAGTTTTTTAGTAAGAGGGGAACAAAGATGGAAAAATTTACCCAAACGGTGGCGCAGTTAAACGCACTGGTTGAAGATGGGATTGTACCAGGAATTAGCTATGTGATCTTTAAAGGAACAAACGAGTTTCGACAGGTACGGGGCCTAGCCCAGACCCGGCCGTTCCCGGAACCGTTAAGGGCGGGAATGAAGTATGACTTAGCATCTCTAACAAAGGTGATCGGGACGGTTCCGGTAATCGCAATGCTCCTTCAAGAGGGCCAGCTCCACTTGGACGACCCGGTAAAAAAGTACCTGCCAGAATTTGGGGATCCCCGGCCCACTATCCGGAACCTGCTGACCCACACTTCGGGGATCAGCGGTTACATTCTGCACCGCAACGAATTGGGACCGGTCGAGCTCAAAAACGCCTTTTTAACGATGATGCACGTGGACTCCGCATTTAACCGGCAAATTCGCTATGCGGATGTCAACTTTTTATACTTGGGGTGGATCATTGAAAAACTCTGTGGCGCCCCGGTACAGGATGTAATTACGGAGTGGGTGTTACGGCCCCTCCAAATGACGGGGGCGACCTTTAAGCCGGCGCCGGCAGAATGTGTACCAACGGAGATTCAGCCACAGCGGGGACTAATTCGCGGCACCGTCCACGACCCCAAGGGCTATATTTTAGGAAAGCATTGTGGTTGTGCCGGATTATTTGCTACCCTGGATGACTTGTTAGTCTTTAGCCGGGCATTAATTGAAACGAACCTAAACGGCCTATTAACCGCTAAAACGATTGACGGCCTCTTTCAGGATCAGACACCGTTAAGCGGTGAACATAGTCGGTCACTGGGGTGGAAGCTCCTGCACTCCCGGACCGCCGACCACCATTACCTTATCAGCCACACCGGCTTTACGGGAACCTGGTTAATCTTAGACCGGCAAAGTGACCAGGGGATGATAGTGCTGACCAACCGTGTCCACCCGACGGCTAAAAATCAGGCCTATTTAGACCGCCGTGACCAGCTGTTTGCCACCTACCTGCATGAAATGACAAGAAATTAATTTTTATACAATAATAGCCAAGTCACGCCAAACTCACGCCGTCCTTACGGCTAGGCCTCCCAGTAATCATGATTTTTAAAAATCTCCTGCTGATTTTTATTGACAATTGGTGCATAAATAGTTATTATATTCAGTAAATTAACCTGAATAATGAATAAAAATTAGCTTATATGAGGAGGAACCGGAGCTGATGGACCGCAAAGAGCGACGGAAATATATTGCACACCTAGTCAACGAACGAAAGATCGAAACTCAAGAGGAGTTATTACAACTACTAACGGATGCGGGAATTTCGACCACGCAGGCGACCATCTCGCGGGACATCCATAACCTTAACATCGTCAAGGCCAGTGACGGGACCGGCCACACCTATTATGTCCAATTACAAAAGGATCCGGCCCATAATTACGACCGCCTTTACCTAGGTATCCGTAACAATGTTCAATCCGTCGAAACGGTACAGTTTATGAACGTAGTTAAAACCGAACCTAATTCCAGTTACGCCACTATCCTTGCGGGGATGTTTGATGAACTTGATGTGCCGGAAGTGATCGGTACCTTGGCGGGGAATGATACCTTGCTCCTGATTAGCAAAACCCCCGAAGATGCCCAGACTATTCACCAGTTAATTAGTGACCATATGAAATAATAAAACGACCCCTAAGGCTCAGCATTAAGCTTTAGGGGTCGTTTAATGTTTTTTTAGAAAGTAGGTTTAATCACGAGGGCCGCCGGTTGGCTAAGGTCAGCGGACGGGTATTTATTGTGGAGGGCCGTTAACAGCATATGTTTAGCAATCTGGCCGTTACGGGTCAAGATCGGGCCATGGAAGTAGGAACAATAAACTTCTTTATAAATTGCACCCTCTGTGCCATCCTCACCGTTATTACCGTGACCGGTGAGCACTTTACCTAGTGGCCGTTCACCCTTACCGAGGAAGGTCCGCCCACTATGGTTTTCAAAACCATGGTATTCATCGCCCGTTTCTTCATTTTTAATAGTGATATCACCAATAAAGCGGTGGTGATCCTGGTTTAAAGTATAGTGGTCAAGCAGGCCCAGACCGGGAATCTTCTTTCCCTGGGCGTCGATGTAGTAGTGCCCAAGGAGCTGGTAGCCACCACAGATGGCTAAAAGCGGCTTGTTATCGTTAATGAAGGTCCGTAAACCGGCCTTCTTATTTGGTAGGTCGCGAGCAACAACGGATTGTTCATAGTCTTGACCACCACCGAAGAGGGCAAGATCAAACTGAGCAGGGTCAAATTGGTCATCGATACTAATAACCGTAGCATCTAGGCTAGTGTCCATCTGTTGGGCATAGTAGCGCAGGGCAATAATATTACCAACATCGCTGTAGGTGTTTAATAGGTTACCGTATAAGTGGGCAAGGTGGAGATGATATTGAGCCATTAGTCCATTCCTCCCTTAACATAGCCATCCGTGGCAAGTATTTTTCTGAATTCCAGCATAGCGGTATAAGTAGCTAGTACGTAGACATGGTCAGTCGGCAGTTGCTTGATCCGGTCAATCACTGCTGGTAGCTCGGCGTCAGTTGTGAAATTAGTAATCCCAGCCATTGTTAGACGGGTAGCAATGTCGGCGTAGCGTTCACCACCTACAAAGTATTGTTGGGCCTTGCTACGGGTAAATTGTTCAAAGTTACCGTCCCAGATCCAGCTGGTATCGATTCCGTCAGCGTAGTTAGCGTTGAGGAGAAAGCCCAGGCTAAAGGGATGGGTGTCGGTAGCGATCATGTCAAGAACCTGGTTAAGTCCAACCGGGTTCTTGACCAGGATCATATCGACCTTTTTATTACCGACTTTAAAGACTTCCTGTCGTCCAAAGACTCGTTGGCTGTTCGCAAAGGCGGTCTTAATTTGTTCGGTGCTAACGCCCAGCTCGCGACCGACGGCGTAAGCTGCCAGGGCATTGTAAATATTATAAAGCCCGCCGACACCGATGGTAAATTCATGACCATCGATTTCAAAGGTTGAACTTGCGGGGGTCAACTTCGTTAGCTTAGTAACGGCATACTTTAATTCTGGCCGGCGAAAACCACAGTGGGGGCAGAAATAGTCACCGAGCCCGGCATAGGTTCGGAGGTGATAGCGAAGAATGTGCTGGCATTTGGGGCAGAGCAGGCCGTCGGTATTGGCGGGGGCGTCAAAGGCAGGCCGGTATTCATGTTTAAAGCCGTAATAGATTACCGGGTTGGGAAGCTCAACGGTATTGAAGAGCTGGTCGTCGCCGTTAGCAATAATCGTTGCCTGCGGGGCCCGCCGTACTCCCGCCAGGATTTTATCATAGGTAGTATAGATTTCACCATAACGGTCCAACTGGTCACGGAAGAGGTTGGTAAAGACAAAGGCGACCGGCCGAATGTACTGGGTAACCTTAACGACGTTGGCCTCATCTACTTCAAGGACGGCTAGCCCCTTCTTATGAGGACGCGGTGCAGTAATGAAAGTAGTAACAATCCCCTGTTCCATGTTAGAACCAGTTGGGTTGGTCAAGACCTGGTCATATTTTTGACGAAGGACTTGGACGGTCAACGCGGTAGTTAGCGTCTTACCATTAGTCCCGGTAACAATAATTAAGTCGTACTTTTGGCTAAAGGCGTGGAGAATATGAGGGTCGATGGCAAGGGTTAGCTTACCTGGTAGAGAACTACCACCATTATAAAAGCGATGAAGAAACCAATAGCTAGAACGTCCGACTGCTTCTGCCATTGTGCTACGAATTGACATTTAATGGACTCCTTTCACGTCCCTAGGTAAATAATGCTTATCAATTTTACCCTTATTATTCGAAATTGCAAAGTGATTCAGTTAGAATAGGTAGGCAGGACTCAGAAGTATTTAAAAGCGAATTGCTTTTAGATATAATGAAAGTACTATGCGAAAAAAGGGGCGTAATCACACGTGGCACAGCTGTTTTTTAAATATGGTGCGATGAATTCTGGCAAGTCAATCGACATCCTAAAGGTTGCTCATAACTATGAGGAGCAGGGAAAGCCAGTTGTCCTGATGACGAGTGGTGTTGATAACCGTTCGGGACAAGGGGTTATTGCAAGTCGGATCGGCCTTAAGCGCAAGGTGCAACCAGTGATGGATGATACTAATATTTACGATTATGTTAAGAATGTTGATCATCCAGTTTACTGTGTGCTGATTGATGAAGCACAGTTCTTAAAAAAACGGCATATTTTACAGTTGATCAAGATTGTTGATGAATTGAACATCCCAGTCATGACCTTTGGCCTCAAAAATGATTTCAAAAATGAATTGTTTGAGGGTTCGAAGTACCTGCTGATCTATGCCGATAAAATTGAAGAAATGAAAACAATTTGCTGGTTCTGCCCCCACAAGGCAACGATGAACTTGCGAATTCATGATGGTAAGCCCGTTTACGAAGGGGAACAGGTTCAAATTGGTGGTAATGAATCCTACTACCCGGTTTGCCGTAAGCACTACTTCCACCCACTTTTAGGAAAGAAAGAGGAGAATCAATAATGGAGATTGCAGAAATTTTTGATAAACTGCAGGCGGTTGCGGATCGTTACGATGAATTAAATGAGTTAATTAGTGATCCTGATGTAATCGCCGATTCACAACGCTTCATGAAGCTCTCTAAAGAAGAGGGGAGCCTCCGTGAAACCGTTGAAAAGTATAATGAATATAAAAAGGTCACCCAGACGATTAAGGATGACGAGGAAATGCTGCGAGAGACTGATGATCCGGATCTGGCCGCAATGACCAAGGAAGAATTAGCTGATTCTAAAGACAAGCAGACGCAGCTCGAAAAGGAACTGGAAATCCTGCTGATTCCAAAAGATCCAAATGATGATAAGAATATCATCATGGAGATCCGTGGTGCCGCCGGTGGGGATGAGGCGAGCCTGTTTGCTGCCGATCTCTATAATATGTACCTTCACTATGCTGAAAAGCAGGGTTGGAAGGTTGAAGTGGTTGATAAAAATGAAACCGAAGTGGGGGGCTTTAAAGAAATCGCCCTGATGATCACTGGTGACAAAGTTTACTCTAAACTGAAGTTTGAAAATGGTGCCCACCGGGTTCAACGGGTTCCCGTTACCGAATCAGCTGGCCGGGTTCATACTTCCACGGCGACGGTTGGGGTAATGCCAGAGGCTGAAGACGTAGACGTTGATATTGACCCAAAGGATATTCGGGTCGATGTTTACCGGTCCAGTGGTGCCGGTGGACAGCACGTTAACAAGACGTCCTCAGCGGTTCGGATGACCCACTTGCCGACGGGAATTGTTGTTGCAATGCAGGATGAACGTTCGCAACAGCAAAACCGGGCTAAGGCAATGCGGATTTTGAAGTCCCGGGTTTATGACTACTACCAACAAAAAGAGCAAAGTGCTTATGATGAAAAGCGGAAGAATGCGATTGGTACGGGTGACCGTTCGGAACGAATCCGTACCTACAACTATCCGCAAAACCGGGTAACTGACCACCGAATTGGCTTAACCTTAAACAAGTTAGACAAGATTATGTCTGGGGACCTTGATGAAATCATTGAGGCATTGATCGTGGCTGATCAAACTAAGAAACTGGAGCAGTTGCGTAATGAGTAGTTCCCCCTGGACATACTTTGCGGCCCAGCGCTGGGCAAAGGACCAGTTAGCCGGTAGTGATGTTGATCCCCATGCACCGCAGTTCTTACTAGAACAGCGGCATAATTGGGATACGACCCACCTGCTGGTCCATAACCGGGAAGCGATGCCACCGGCTGAAGCGCAGTGGTTTCGTCAGGCAGTGGCTCAGCTCTTAGACCACGTCCCGGCACAATACATTACCGGGATGACCAATTTTTATGGCCGTAAATTTAAGGTGACGCCAGCGGTTTTAATTCCGGAGCCGGAGACGGCAGAACTGGTTGATTGGGTGTTAGCAAGTACACCCGCTGACCGGCCGTTACGGGTGCTGGACCTGGGAACCGGTAGTGGAGTGATTGGAATTACCCTCCAGCTGGAACGCCCCCAGTGGTCAGTAACCTTAAGCGATATTTCACCAGCAGCATTAGCGGTTGCTCGTACTAATATGCAACGCTATCACTTAGACTTATCCACGGTCGAAAGCGACTTATTTGACCAGTTAAGTGGTCGTTACGATTTAATCGTTACTAATCCGCCGTATATTGACCGGGCGGATACAGCAATTATGGATCAGGCGGTCCGCGACCATGAACCGGCAATTGCATTGTTTGCTGATGAACAAGGCTTGGGCTTTTACCACCGCCTGTTTAAGCAGGCCGGTACCCACCTCAATGTGGGGGGCGCGATCTTTGGTGAAACCGGCTATGACCAAGAAGAGAGTATTCAGGAATTACTAACAAAATGTGATCCAAAGGCCCGGATGACGGTTCGTCATGACGTGGCCGGTAAGATGAGGATGGTACACGTATGGGATTTTTCTGGCACAGGAGGAAATTAACAAGAATGAATACGAAAGTTTACCGTTTAAGTCAAATCGATGAAGCGGCAGCGGCGATCCGGCGCGGGGAGCTGGTTGCCTTTCCGACTGAGACAGTCTATGGCTTAGGCGCAGACGCTACCAACGAGGCGGCGGTTAAAAATGTCTACCTAGCAAAGGGACGGCCAAGCGATAACCCGTTGATTGTCCACGTTAACTCAGTGAAGATGGTTGAACAATACGCGGCCGAGATTCCCGAGAACGCCCGTAAGTTAATGGCTAAGTTCTGGCCGGGTTCGTTAACGATTATCTTAAAGGTTAAGAAGGGCGCTTTTTCCAAGACCGTGACTGGTGGTTTATCAACCGTGGCCTTCCGTTTTCCAGATTGTCAACCAACACTTGACTTGATTGCTAAAGCCGGGGTACCGATGGTGGGCCCATCAGCGAATACGTCTGGTAAGCCTAGTCCAACCACGGCGCAGCATGTTTACCATGATTTGAACGGTAAGATCACGGGAATCTTAGATAATGGTCCAACCCGGGTCGGCGTTGAGTCGACCGTTTTGGACATGTCAACGGATACACCGGTAATCCTGCGGCCTGGTGCGGTCACCAAGCACGATATTGAAAGTGTGATCGGTTCAATTGATCTTAACCACCATAAGGTCGGTAAGAATGAAACGCCCAAGGCACCGGGGATGAAGTACAAGCACTACGCACCGAGTGCCCAGGTTTACATCGTTGATGAGGGAACCGACTGGGAGCAAGTGGCAAAGTGGATTAGTGAGCAGCCCTTTGATGTCGGTGTAATGGCGGAAGGACGAATTCTAAAGCAGTTATCCCTTCCGATGAATGCGGTCCAATTTTCACTTGGTGAGAATGTTAACGATGCGAGTGCCCGGTTATTTGATGGTCTGCGGGCCTTTGATGACCAGCATAACGTTAAGGCAATCGTAACCCAGGCCTTTCCAGCGGTTGACCTGGGGCGCGCCTACATGAACCGGTTGAATAAGTCGGCCGGGGGCGTTCACTTTGATCCGAATCAAGTAAAATAATGAGCAAGCTGTGAAAAAATCCGGTGAGAAGCTAACAACTTCTCATTTTTTTTGGTAAAATAGGGGAGAAATCCAAAGGAGTGTTTTGGCATGGGCAAATTTGAAGTTATAGATCACCCGTTGATCCAACATAAGTTAACGATGATTCGGGACAAGAACGTCGGAACGAAATTCTTCCGGGAGACCGTTAAGGAAATTTCAACCTTAATGGCTTATGAAGTGGCACGTGATATGCCATTGAAAGATGTTGAAGTAGAGACGCCAATTGCAAAGACGACGAAGAAGGAATTGGCAGGTAAAAAAGTGGCCATTGTCCCAATCCTTCGTGCCGGCCTGGGAATGGTTGATGGAATGACCGAATTGGTTCCGGCAGCTAAGATCGGCTTTATTGGTATGTACCGTGATGAAAAGACGCTGAAGCCACACGAGTACTTTGTCAAGTTACCAAATGATATTACGGAACGGCAATTATTCATTGTCGATCCAATGTTAGCCACTGGTGGTTCTGCAATGATGGCAATTGACGCTTTAAAGAAGCGGGGTTGCCAAGAAAAGAACATGAAATTTGCCTGCCTAGTAGCAGCACCAGAAGGGGTTAAGGCAGTTCGTGATGCTTATCCGGACGTTGATATCTACGCGGCTGGGTTGGATGACCACCTCAATAAGGATGGGTACATTGTTCCTGGCCTTGGTGATGCTGGTGATCGTTTATTTGGTACTAAGTAATTCCACAATTGTAAGTAACCGTTACGAAAAGGTAAAACTTTTCAACGGTTGCTTTTTTTATGCGGTGAAAAAGGTACAATAGCAACTAGTTTGTTTTGAAGGGGATGGACAAAATGCCAAGTCACTATTGGTCACGTGCCCGGTTCATACTATTACTAGTGCTATTAGTTGTCGGTGCGGGTGCCATGCTATTTGTGACTCATAACCAGCGTTTCTATCAGCGACCAATTGCCCGGGTGGAACATGTCCAAGCAGGGGCGGTTCAACGGACGACCGACCAGTTTAAAAACGTTGATCACGAACACCAACAGACCTTGCGAGTACGCTTGTTAAATACTAACTACCGTGGTCACTGGCTAACGGTAACCAACACCTATAGTGACTCACAACCAATGGATCAGCACTATCACCGTGGCGACCAGATTTTCTTGTCACAACTGCGGTCCCGGCGGGGGAAGTTAAGTGCCAACGTCAACGGCTATAAACGGGATAGTGTTGTTGTTTTTATGATTTGGCTGGTAAGTACCCTCTTGTTAATGATGATGGGACAGGCCGGGGCGCTGGCACTGGTCAGCGTAGTAATCAATGCCCTACTATTTATTTTGGCAATTGAAATTGACCTTAAAAATAATGGTGAGCACGTACTATTAATCTTTGGTACGTTGTCCGTGATCTTTACCCTGGTTAGCCTACTATTAATTCTGGGACCTACGAAAAAAATGGTGGCGACCTTTTGCGCAACAGTAATTGGTACGTTTACGGCGCTCGGGGTTAGCCTGCTGGTTTTTGCCCTAACCCATGAACGGGGAATCTATTATGAATCAATGCAGTACGTAACCCAGGTACCGCGGCCCCTATTTGTTGCTGAAACCTTACTGGGCTCCCTCGGGGCAGTTATGGATGAATCAAGTGATATCATTGCTACGCTATTTGAACTAAAGCAGCTTAACCCAACCATTGCCCGCCGTCATTTGTTTTTAGCGGGGCGAAATGTCGGAAAGTCCATTATGGGACCGCTAATCAATGTCTTATTCCTAATCTTCATGGCGGAAACCTTTACGTCCAGTCTGCTTTACATTAAGAATGGTAATTCCTGGGGGTATACCTTTGCAATGAACATGAGTTTGGGAACCATTCAAAGTCTTGTGAGTGGGATTGGTATTGTCTTAGCCGTTCCGCTGGTTAGTCTGTTCGGCGCATTATTACTAGGGAGGCGGACAAATTGAGTACAATTACGGCCCTCGGGCTAGTCTTACTGGTATTAATGGTTGCCGTTGGTGGCAAGCAGGGATGGTCGGCCTTTTGGAGCCTACTATTGAACTTCGGTTTTCTTTATTTTGCAATTATCTTGGTGGCCTTCCACGTCCCGCCGCTATTCGTTACCATTACTACCGGAATTATTATCTTAGCGGTAACCATTTTTATGGGAGAAGATGACTTGCGAACAACGGTGACGGCCTTTGAATCAGCACTACTGGTCACGGCCGTGCTGATTTTGTTAATCTTCCTCGTTGAACACTGGGCGATGGTCCAGGGCTTTGGAACCGAAGATAGCGATGACCTGGAAGGAATGTCGATCTTAATTGGGATTAGTTACTTTAAAGTATTGATTACGGTAACGACTTTAAGTACGCTGGGCGCGATTGCGGAAGCAGCGATGGCAATTGCGGCCGGGTTAACGGAAATCCTCTCCACCCACCCCACGGTTAGTAACCGCCAGTTAATGACCAGTGGGATGACTATTGGTCGCCAGATCATTGGTACAACGTTTAATACTTTGTTCTTTGGCTTCTTCGGTGGCTTTTTAGCCCTCTTCATCTGGTTTGCCGGCCTTCATTATTCGCTAGGGACAATTATGAATAATAAGATCTTTGTTGCGGAAATGATTGAAATCCTAATTTCATTTGTCGGCGTACTTTTAACGGTGCCGACGACGGCGTGGATAATGACGCGTCGCCGGACTAAAATTACTGAAAATTAATGAAAAGAGATCGCGGGATTACTCAAGTACTTTTAAAAATACCTGGGTGATCCCGTTAGCTTTAAAATAGGCTCTTCGTCAAGAAGTACTGATAAGAAAATTGAATAGCTTTTTAAGCAGCT
>NZ_JBJEEL010000010.1:0-71398 GCF_051873035.1 Limosilactobacillus sp. | reverse complement strand
GTCAGTATTATTTATTTGAGTCCAGTGGCTAACTTATTCTTGAAATTTAGGAAATTATTTTTCTTTCCAATAGCGGGCATTAATCAAAATTTGTTTGGACCGTTCATCGGCCGGGTGGTAACCCCGGTTAAAGGAGTGCCGGAAATACATCATGTTGTAGAAAAGGGCAAATACCAGTGACGGCCACGGAAATTCGAGTAACCAGTTAAGGCCAAAGAACATTGCCACTAGCGCATAGTCCAGGTCGAGTACGATCATTAAAACGAAGTTATAATAATCACCCCGAAACAGTGCTGGGAGCGGGCCAAACCACAGTGTTGTCCATGAGATTCCGACCTTTGAGATGCGGATATCACCCTGGTCATTAACAATCTTAGCGTAGTTCGGTGGAAGGGGGAGATTATTCAAGTTAAATGGGTTTTGGTCGTTGTTATTGTTATTACCAAATGGGTTTTGCATATCTCTTTGTCCACTTCTTTCTATAGATATTAATGATAACACATTCAATTAGCCGGCACTAATTTAATGCCGACGCGAAAGCTTAACGACGGCCTCACACCGGGCTGTTTGGGGCATCATATCAATGGGCTGGATGTAGTCTACGTGGTAGACGCTAGTAAGCCGGCGAAGGTTCCGCGCCAACGAGGCCATCCCGCAGGAAACATAGGCAAACTTACGGGGCTTGACCCGTAAAATTTGTTGAATTAATTCCTCGTCTAGGCCGGTACGTGGTGGGTCCACGACAAGGGCGTCAAAGGTCAAACCGTCAGCTAGCCACTTCGGCATGACCTCTTCGGCCTTCCCCAGGTCATAGTGGGCGTTAGTAATCCCATTTAGGCGGGCATTGTCATTGGCGTTTTCGACAGCTTCAGGGATAATCTCCATCCCCCGGACCTCCTTGACCCGGGGTGCCAGTGAGAGCCCAATGGTCCCAATCCCAGCATAGGCATCGATCAGGGTATCCCCTTTATCCAGTTCCAGTGCCTGGGCGGCCTG
This sequence comes from Limosilactobacillus sp., assembly GCF_051873035.1. GTDB lineage: Bacteria > Bacillota > Bacilli > Lactobacillales > Lactobacillaceae > Limosilactobacillus. Next base: position 70,402 of record NZ_JBJEEL010000010.1, on the reverse strand, counting down.
TTCATAGAGAACTTCTGTCTGTTCCGGATTGAGCTGTAAAAACGACCGCGCTGAAAGTTCAAAGTCCAGCCCCATTAAACTTTCCGTGATCGTCTCCTTGCCGGCCAGGTGGATCATTTGCTCACCCCACACTAGCGGGGTGTCACCGGGGTTAACGTTTTGCATGACGGAAACGACTGCCGGAAGCTGGTCCTTGATTGCTGCTAGTAAGGGCCGCTTATGGATTAGCTTGGGGGTGTTAGTAATAAAGGTAAGTTGTATTTCACCGCTCGTCCAGGATTCACGAACGACGATGGTCTTGATGATGCCACTGTTGTGCTCCTCGTCGTAAACCGGGATTTGGAGGTCTTCAATCAGTTGGACAACGGTCCGCACGACCTTCATTGTCCGGGGCATTTGGACGGCACACTCTTGCATGTCGACTAGGTCATGACTGTTAGGCTTATATAGGCCGGCCGCCACGTGCCCATTAATCATCCGTACTTGGAACTGGGCCTTGTTACGGTAGTGATACTCCTCCGGTGCCGCGATGGTCTTACGCACCTCATAGTTGCGGTAGCCGTATGGTTTGAACTTTTCTAGACTGTCCAAGACGACCTGACGCTTAAAAGCGAGCTGTTGGGGGTAGGCCAAGTTTTCGAGCTCAAAGCCCCCGGCAACGTTCGCATAGGAGTCGCGCGGTGTCACCCGGTATTTACTCTGCTTACGAAGACGGTGAATTTTTGCCTCTAAAAAGCGGGGGTGAATCCGGGTTACTTCGGCAACGACGATTTCACCAGGAAGGGCCCCGGGAACGAAACAGACCTTATGCTTGTAGTAGCCGATCCCGTGACCATTTACGCCGAGCCGCCGAACGGTCAGCGGGAAGCGGTCGCCGATTTTAACTTCAACATCACTTGTTTTATTTACCATCATTACTTTCTCCGTTTACTTATTAGTGTTCCTTCATTTTAGCACATCCGCGTACTTAAATTTTGTCTGTAAAATCACTCAGTTATAAGCAAATCGTTGAAAATCATCTAATAAATAAAAAGAACACTAATAATTGTTTCGGATTAGTGTCGCTTTTGACAAAAATATAGTAAAATAACCATGTGAAATGTTGCATAAATAATTGTAAGGAAGTGACAAGTTTGAAGATTGCTGCAATTGCAGGATCCAATGCGAACCATTCTTATAACCGAATGCTGTTAGAATACATTGCAAAGGATCTTCACGAGACCGATGATGTTGATGTAATCGACATTCGCCAGGTTCCACTCTTTAATGAAAACTTTAAGGGAAAGACTCCCGATGTCGTTGCTGATATTGACCGCCGCGTGGCCGATGCCGATGCGGTAATTATTGCTAGTCCTGAGTACAACCACTCAATTACTTCTGCACTTAAAAGTGTCATCGAGTGGCTCTCCTATGAGTTACACCCGCTCGAAGATAAGCCTGTCATGATTATTGGGGCGTCAACCCATGAACAGGGTTCATCCCGTTCCCAAGTTCAACTTCGGGATATTTTAATTTCCCCAGGGGTTAATGCCCATGTCTTCCAAGGGGAAGAATTCTTCATGAGTAATGTAGCGGACTTAATTGATGATGACGGGAACATCACTGATGATGGGACCGTTAGCTTCTTAAACAAGTGTATTAGTGAATTTAAACCATACGCCGAAGCCATTAACGGGATGGTTGCTAAAAAGAAGGAGGCGGCAAAGGACTAATGAAGATTTTAGCTTTAGTCGGGACCAACGCTAAGTTCTCGTACAACCGGATTTTACTCCAGTTTATGAAGAAGCACTTCAAGCAAATGGCCGACATTGAACTTTACGAGATTAGTAAGCTACCAGCCTTTAGTGTGGATGTACCACTGGAAGAACAGACTGAGGTTTGGAAGTTAAAGGAAAAGGTTAAGGCCGCCGACGGGATAGTCTTTTCCACGCCTGAATACGACCACGGAATTCCGGCAGCGTTAAAGAGTGCCGTGGAATGGCTGTCTTATCATACCCACGTTTTAAAGCATAAGCCGGTAATGGTCGTCGGGGTCTCTTATGGCCGCCAGGCATCTGCTCGTTCACAAGTCCAAATGCGCCAGATTTTAATCTCACCAGACTGTGATGCCAACCTTCTTCCTGGTAATGAGGTGTTGATTGGTGGCGCCAGTCGGGTCTTCTCCAAGGATGGTCGCCTGATTAACGAAGAGATGCGCGATAACCTTGAACGGTGCTTTACAAACTTCATTGAGTACATTCAAATTTTCCAAAATGTTAATGAGGAGGAAGTCCAGATGTCGATTAAACGCCCAACAATTAGTGATGCTTACATTAACTTCCCAACTGGCCGGCTGTCATTAAAGGAAGTTCAACAAATCTTTAGTACAATTCCATTCGAAGTCGACCTGGTTGACAGTTCAGACCGGTTCGCTTGGTACTCTGACAAGCCTAACCGGGAGCACGTTCGGAACGTGGCTTCCCTGAACGAACCAGTTACTGAATGCCACCCACCAAAGGCTGTGCCGATTGTGATGGGAATTATTAACAGTTTCCGTGACGGTAAAAAGGATGTAGTAACTCGGCCACTGTGGATGAACGGCCACCGTTCACTGATCCAATACTACGCACTGCGGGATGTCGATGGTCACTACCTGGGAACCATTGAATTTACGGGTAGCGTTGAATACATCCTGAACCTCTTTGAAAATGGTGCTTGGGATAACAAGCCAGATGCCAGCACCGGTGCCTCAAAGCATGATGATAGTGCTGAGGACACCACGGCAACGGATGCCTCCACTGGCGCTTCCGAAAGTTCTGCTACTGAACCAGTAGCAGACAACACCGCTAGTGAAACTGACGACGCCGATGCTTCAACTGGTGCTTCCGAAAGTGGCAGTGTTGACGCTGATGATGACAGCGCCGACGCAACTACTGGTGCTTCTGAAAACTAATTTGACCCATGGCGAGTGAATTAATGGCCCAAAAGCACAGTCTAGTTCACCACGCCCTTGGTACTAAAATTGTACTAACGGTGTATGGTGACCAGTACTACCCCGTTTTGGACCAGTCGATGAAGTTAATTGATGGTTACGAGGACCGGTTGACCGTTAACCGTCCCGTCTCGGAAGTCATGGCGGTAAATCAGGCGGCAGGTAAAATGCCGAAGCTGGTTTCACCGACCACCTATGAGTTAATCAAGTTGGCCGTTCATTATAGCCGGGAGAATTTTGGCTTTAATGCCTTAATTGGGCCCTTAGTTAAGTTATGGAAAATTGGTTTTGCCGGGGCGAACGTTCCTAGTCCGGCCGCTATCAAGGAGCGACTCGCACTGACCGATCCCTACAAGGTATTATTAGATGATGAAAACCAGACCGTCTTCTTAGAAGAGGCGGGAATGGAGCTCGACCTTGGTGGAATTGCAAAGGGCTATATTGCCGACCGGATCCGTGATTTCTGGGCGGCACAGGGGGTACCAGCCGGGATTATTAACCTCGGTGGTAACCTCCTCTTTGTTGGTCAATCGCCACGACGGTCGGATGGTCAGTGGATAATTGGGGTACAAGACCCGCAGCTTAAGCGGGGCCAGGACCTCGAGACTGTCCGTCAGCCGGCCTGCTCAGCGGTAACTTCGGGAATTTACGAGCGTTTCCTGGTAAAGGATGGTAAACGATACCACCACCTCCTGGATCCGCGGACGGGTTACCCACTGGAAACGGATCTGAGCAGTGTGACGGTCTTTACGGATAAGTCCGTGCTCGGGGAAGTGGAGGCCAAGCGCCTATTCTTTAATGGGGCACCGATTGCCGGATGGGCTGACCAACCAGGAAACCGTGGTGCAGTCTTCATTCACAATGATGAACAAATCGAAAATGTTAACCTTTAATTGTTAAGTCTTTAGGTAACATTCAAAATAAGTCGGGTGTGACAGAAGTTGTTTACGACTACTGTCACACCCTTTTTAGACTGAACTTTATTAAAATAATGATTGCTTAATTCGTAAAGATGTAATATGATAATGGCGAAATAAGAAACACGGATGCATTTCAAGTAGGTCGTCTAGAGAGACTGCGGGTGGTGGAAGCAGTTGACCGAAACTCCGGTGCAGGATAATCGTGGGCGGGTAATGCCGCACGGCCGATGACCGTTATCCATCACGAGGGTGACATTACGATGTCAAACTTGGGTGGTACCGCGGAACTAAGAGCCATTTCGTCCCAAAATTTTTTGAGGATGGAATGGCTCTTTTTGTAAGGAGGAAACACGATGTTAGATATTAAGAAGATTCGGCAAAACCCTGATTTCTATAAGCAAAAGCTCGCAACCCGGGGAATTAAGGCCGAAGAAATTGACGAAGTCATCGCCTTGGACCAAAAGCGGCGCGACCTACTACAAAAGACCGAAGCAATGAAGGCGGAACGAAACACTGCCTCCAAGAAGATCGGTGAAGCGAAGAAGAACGGTGAATCTGCTGAGGAAGCTATCCAGCAGACTCGGGAACTCGGTGAGCAGATCAAGAAGCTAGATGAACAAGTCGAAGCTAATGACGAGGAACTGCATGATAAGATGTCTCGCCTGCCGAACATCCCACATGAAGGGGTCCCGGTTAGCCTAACCGAAGATGGGGCAGTCGAATTGCGTAAGGTTGGTAAGATTCGGGACTTTGACTTTCAGCCTAAGCACCACTGGGACGTTGGTGAACAGTTAGGGATCCTGGACTTTGACCGGGCTGGTAAGGTTTCTGGTGCCCGCTTTGTTTACTACCTGGGCCTTGGTGCACAATTGGAACGGGCGGTATACAACTTCATGCTCGATGAACACATGAAGGATGGTTATACCGAAGTATTGCCACCATACATTGTTAACGCGGCTTCCATGTACGGCACCGGTCAATTCCCGAAGTTCAAGGACGGGGTTTACCAAGTTAACGGTGAAGATATGACGCTGATCCCAACGGCCGAAGTTCCATTGACCAACTACTACCGCGGTGAAGTAATCCCGGCAGAAGAACTACCCGTTTATGTAACGGCGCTGACCCCTTGCTTCCGGTCCGAAGCCGGGGCCGCTGGTCGTGATACCCGGGGCTTGATCCGGATGCACCAGTTCAACAAGGTCGAAATGGTTAAGTACACGAAGCCGGAAGACTCATGGGATGAATTGGAGAAGATGACGGCCAACGCCGAAAGCATCCTCAAGAAGTTGGAAATCCCATATCACGTCATCACTCTGACGACTAGTGATATGTCCTTCACTGCTTCTGAAACCCATGACCTGGAACTGTGGATGCCAGCCCAAAACAAGTATCGTGAAGTTTCTAGTTGTTCTAACTGCTTGGACTTCCAGGCTCGGCGGATGCACACCCAGTACCGTGATGAAAACGGCAAGCTGCAATACGTTCACACGCTGAACGGTTCAGGCTTAGCTGTTGGCCGGACGGTCGCGGCTATTTTGGAAAACTACCAAAATGCCGACGGTTCCGTAACGATTCCAAAGGTACTGGTACCATACATGCACGGTGTTACTAAGATTACTAAGGAAAACGCGGTTCCATTCCGGAACAAGTAAGTTCAACTATATAAGTATTAAGGCCGGTAACCCTCGGAAAAAATCCGAGGGTTACCGGCCTTTTTAGATACTCTTGGCGTTTTCTCATTGTTTTCTTATTTTAGCTCTAATCAAACTTATTTAAATTAACCGATCAGCGGGGATAAATCTTAATAATCAAAATATAAAAGCGCTACCATCTTGGATATTAACGGACTTTGCTTCAAACTATTACATCCTAGTACTTTCGATGATAAAGTTGTAACAATGTTAATTTGATTAAAAAGGGAGTCGGTTGATAATGCGGAAAACGGTATTTACAAAATGGATAACCGCCTTAGTTGCAGTCATTGGGATTGCAGTCGGGTGGATGCTGGTTGAACCACAGAGCGTGTTTGCCGCCGAACCGACTTACACTTTTGCTACTAACAACACGTTTGAGCCATTCGAAATTCAAGATAGTAAGGGTGGCTATTCCGGCAAGAACCCCGGAATTGAAATTGAAATGTTAAAGAAGATTGCTAAACACGAGCACTTCAAGTACCGCTTAAAGCCGATGAGTTTTAACGGTGACTTACAAGCGCTGGAGGGTGGTCAGGTCGACGCCGTGATTGCCGGGATGAGTGTTACAAATGAGCGGAAGGAAAAGTTTGATTTCTCTAAGCCCTACTACACTGACGGTGTCATGATGGCGGTTGCGAAGGATAGTAAGCTTAAATCGCTGAGCCAGCTAAAGGGAAAGACCGTTTCGGCTAAGTCTGGAACGAGTGCCGCCCTCTTCGTCAAGAAGAACCAAAAGAAGTACGGCTACAAGATTAAGTACTTTGATTCTTCCAATACAATGTGGAACGACGTTAAGAACGGTAACACGGCGGCCACCTTTGATGATGGGCCGGTCCTTGAATACGGTATCCGGACAGGGGTACCGCTGAAGGTGGTTACCAAGAAGCCAATTAACGCCCAACCCGTGGCCGTTGGTTTCCAGAAGGGTAAAAACTTGGCCCTCCAAAATAAGGTTAATGATGGTATCACGTGGCTGAAGAAGACCGGCCAGATGAAGCAAATTATTAACAAGTACACCAAGAGCACAAAGACGACTAAGAGCAGTACCGCCAGCCGGACTGTTTGGGGCCTTATCAAGGCTAACCGGGCCGCCCTGTTAAATGGTTTATGGATGACCGTTCAGCTAACGGTGGTTGGTATTATCCTCGCCATGATCTTTGGGTTGATCCTCGGTGTCCTTGGGGTAATGCAAAACAAGGTGGCCAATGCCGTCTCGAGCATTATTATCTACATTTTCCGGGGCCTGCCAATGATCGTTTTAGCCTTCTTTATCTACATGGGGCTGCCAAATGTATTAGGGCACAAGGTACCACTATTCTTAGCCGGGGTAATGACTTTGATGCTGGATGAAGGGGCCTACATCGGTGCGATCGTTAAGGGCGGCTTTGATGCCGTTGATCCTGGCCAATGGGAAGCCGCTCGTAGCCTAGGGCTTCCATACCGCAAGGCCCTAGTTAAGGTGGTTGCGCCACAAGGGATCAAGATTATGGTGCCATCGTTGGTCAACCAGTTCATCATTACCTTGAAGGATACGTCAATTCTATCCGCCATTGGGGTAATGGAGCTGACCCAAACGGGGACGGTCATCATTTCGCAAAACATGGAAGGGTTCAAGATGTGGTTAATTATCGGTACGATCTACATCATTATCATTACCCTGTTGACTTGGTTATCAAACTACATTCAAAAGAGGATGGCTTAATATGGACAAACAATATAAGGTACAAGTAAAAGACTTACACAAGAGTTACGGTAAAAATGAAGTCCTGCAAGGAATTAACCTCAATGTTAAGCCCAGTGAAGTGGTCTGCATGATTGGCCCTTCTGGATCCGGTAAAAGTACCTTTTTACGGTGCCTTAACCGGCTGGAAATTCCTAATGGTGGTCACGTCTACGTCGATGGTTACGACATTGCGGACCCGAGTGTTAACATTAATAAGGTTCGGGAAAACATCGGGATGGTCTTCCAGCACTTCAATCTTTTCCCCAACATGAGTGTCATTGATAACATTACCCTGGCGCCCGTCCAGCTAAAGAAGGCGGACAAGGCAACGGTAGCTAAGGAGGCCCTCCACTACCTTGACATTGTCGGCCTAAAGGATAAGGCCAACGTTAACCCGAAAACCCTCTCCGGGGGGCAAAAACAGCGGGTGGCGATTGCCCGGGCCCTGGCGATGAAACCAGACGTAATGCTGTTCGATGAGCCCACCAGTGCACTGGATCCCGAAATGGTTGGTGATGTGTTGGCCGTAATGAAGAACCTCGCCCAACAGGGAATGACGATGATCGTTGTGACCCACGAAATGGGCTTTGCTAAGCAAGTAGCTGACCGAGTGGTTTTCTTCCACGACGGTAATATTCGTGAGCAGGGAACCCCTGAACAGATTTTTGATCATCCGCAACATCCGGATACACAGAACTTCTTGGACAAGGTTCTTAACGTTTAATGAGTAATTTAAAATAAAAGCGAATAAATGCCCTGCTAATAATGATAAGGCTTACAAAGCCCGAATGATTCTCCAATTTATATAATTGATGTTTGACATTTAACGGTAGATGATTATAATTATGAGTAAATTCTAATGTTGGCTAACAGAGAGCCCGGCAGGAGCTGAAAGTCGGGACCAACATAATGGCATGTTCGTAAAAGTGGGTGGTTCCAATATCAACCGAGAGGTAACTGTTATCGACAGTTATAAAGATGGGTGGAACCGCGTTAAAAAACGTCCCTGGTATTTGAGTACCAGGGACGTTTTTTATTGGCTTACGAACGAGTCAGTAACAATTAAGGAGGCATAGTTATGGATGAACAGCAAAACGAAAAACTAAAACGCTCGTTAAAGAGCCGTCACATTACGATGATTGCTATCGGTGGTGCCATCGGGACAGGACTCTTTCTGGGCTCTGGTTCTGCAATTCACGCGGCCGGGCCGTCAATCATCCTTTCCTACTTGATTGTCGGTATCTTTATCTTCTTCATGATGCGGGCGCTCGGTGAGTTATTATTGGAAGACCCGTCCCGCCACTCGTTCATCGATGCCATCCAGTACTACCTTGGTGACCGAATGGAGTTTATCGCCGGTTGGATGTACTGGGCCTGCTGGTTAACCTTGGCAATGGCGGACTTAACTGCCACGGGAATTTATCTCCGTTACTGGTTCCCCCACCTTCCCCAGTGGGTGGGCCCGCTAGTAATCGTGGTGGCCTTAATGCTGGTTAACATGATTAATGTTGGTCTGTTTGGTGAGCTGGAAAGTTGGTTTTCGATGATTAAGGTTCTGGCGATTGTGGCCCTGATTCTCGTCGGCCTGGTGCTCATTGTTATGCATGGCCAGGTTAGTGGCCGGACCGTTTCCCTGGCCAACCTAGTTAACCAGGGAGGCTTTTTCCCGACCGGGCCAATGGGTTTTCTCTTGTCCTTTCAAATGGTTGTTTTTGCCTTTGTCGGAATTGAAATGGTCGGTCTGACCGCCGGGGAGACCCGTAATCCGCAAAAGGACATTCCTAAGGCTATTAATACCCTGCCGGTCCGGATCGGTCTTTTCTACATTGGATCAATGATTGCGCTGATGTCAATCTACCCGTGGTTCAATGTTAAAACTAGTTCGAGTCCCTTTGTCCAGGTATTCGCGGCAATCGGTATTCCCGGGGCTGCCGGTATTTTAAACTTTGTGGTTTTAACGGCGGCCATGTCAGCAACGAATAGTGCTATCTTTAGTACTAGCCGGTCACTGTACGCACTGGCCGTTAGTGGAAACGCCCCGCGGCGGTTTAAAGAACTCAGTCCGCAGGCGGTTCCCAACCGGGCCCTGACCTTTTCGACCCTCGTTCTCTTCATTACGGTAGTTTTGAACTATGTTATGCCAGCCGGAATCTTCGAAGTGATTGCCGGGGTCTCGACGATTACCTTTATCTTTACCTGGTTGATCATCATGTTTGCTCACATTAAGTTCCGCCAGGCCCATCCGGAAGGGATTAAGCAGTTCAAGATGCCCGGTTACCCGGTAACGAGCTGGTTAACGATTATCTTCTTCTTTGGGGTATTAGTGGTATTGCTATTTATCGATGCGACCCGGATTCCACTGATTATTTCGGTGATTATCTTTGCCCTCCTTGCCTGGGGCTTTAATTACACTGCAAAGGGAAAAAATAAATAAAATTTTTTTAATTAGTTACTAATCAAATGCGGGTTAAAGAGTTTAAAAACCAATTTGAGATCCGCTGATTGAGGGTGGTTTGTCTAACTTGTAAAACTGCTACTAACGTTGACGTGACGCGGTTTGTTTGACCTTGATAGGGGGATGAACTATACTAAAGATGTGAAGAGGTAATGGCTGATTTTGAACGAACATCTTCTCATAATAAACTACTTTGAAGCTAGTTAATTAATAACACGATAATTAACGACACCCCACTCCACATGAAACACTTTAGTTTCCTTGAAAAGTATGTTAGCTAAAAATTAGTGGCCATATCTACAACCTTAAATGATTAAGCTTTAGTTCTTCATCCTTGGCGGAAGAACAAACACAAGGGCACGTTACCAACGAACCTTAATTAAATTAAGTGCAGTTGTTACCTCTTCATGGGAAGCACGGAGACATTAATTTGTCTCCGCTTTTTTGTTTCAACTTATAATAAGGGTTATAATGAATGTCCTTGGCAGGGGCGGGCGACCAGTCGAAGTTAAAACGACCTGGTCGCCGTTTTTTTGCACTTTTTATTCCCGTATTTTATTCACAAGGTGAGCGCTTACAAAAAAGTTTAAAAAGTTTGTGAACGCTTACGTAAATAGTAAAACGTTTCAGCAACGCCGCACGTAAACCGTTTTAATACCGAACGGCCCAATGGAAGGACTATCATTTCACAATCTTTGAATTATTTAAGCCTTTACACAAGTGCCGAAGTAGGATATTCTTAGATCGTAAAGTTGTCTCACCGCACAAAGCAATTATTGATTTATCGATTCTAGTAGTGTAGACAACAATGTTTATTACATGGATTTTTTTATAAGGGGTGTATTACAACCATGTATCTTGCAATCAATATTCTAGGTTTGATTGTTTTCCTAGCGATTGGTTGGCTGTTCTCTAAGAACCGCAAAGCCATCAATTGGAAGACGGTTGCCATCATGGTCGTGCTGAACTTAATTCTGGCCTGGTTCCTGACTGGTTCTTCAGCCGGGCGGGCCGGTGTTAAGGCTGCCGCTGATGGATTCGTTTGGATTGTTGACGTATCAGCAAAAGGTACGGTCTTTGCATTAGGTGATTGGTACAACGTTAAGAACTTAAACTTCATTTGTTCTGCACTGATGCCAATCCTGATGATTGTTCCATTGTTCGATATCTTGACTTACATCGGCTTCTTGCCATGGATCATCAAGTGGATCGGACGTGGACTTTCCTACATCACTGGTCAACCGAAGTTCGAATCTTTCTTCGCTGTTGAAATGATGTTCTTAGGTAACACTGAAGTTTTGGCCGTTTCTGGTATGCAAATTCGGAAGATGAGCAAGGAACGTAACCTGACCTTGGCCATGATGTCAATGTCTTGTGTTACGGCCTCCATCCTGGGTGCCTACATCGAAATGATGCCTGGTCAATACATTTTAACTGCGGTTCCAATCAACATTATTAACGCTTTAATTGCTACTAGTATGTTGAACCCAGTTAAGTTGGCACCAGAAGAAGATACCATTGAAAAGGTTGGTGCAACTGATAACGGTAAGAAGGAACCATTCTTCAGCTTCTTGGGTGACTCCATCCTAGGTGCTGGTAAGCTGATCCTGATCATCGTTGCTAACGTTGTTGCCTTCGTTGCCTTGGCTGCTTTGATTGATAAGATTCTGGCATTGTTCTGGAAGCCATTATCACTGGAAAGCATCCTTGGTGTTATCATGTTCCCATTCTCATGGTTACTTGGTCTGCCAGTTCACCAAGCATGGCAACTGGCCCAAGACATGGGTATGAAGTTAGTTACTAACGAATTCGTTGTTATGGGTAAGGTTACGGGGGACATCGCCCACTACCCAGAACACTTGAAGGCTGTCTTGACTGTCTTCGTTACCTCCTTTGCCAACTTTGGTACCCTTGGTATGATCATCGGTGCCTTCAAGGGCTTGGCTAACAAGGAAGATAACGACTACATCGCCTCAAACATTGGTTACCTGCTGTTGTCTGGTATCTTAGTATCACTCTTATCAGCTGCCTTTGTTGGCCTGTTCGTTTGGTAAAACTAAAAAGCAGCTTCCGGGCTGCTTTTTTTAACCCTTGTTTCGAAAACGCTTGCAACCTAAAAATTAGGAGAAAATAGATATGACTACTAAAATTATTATGGATACTGATCCCGGAATTGATGACGCTGCAGCTTTAACGATGGCGATTAACGACCCATCAATTGACCTGAAGTTGGTTACCGCCGTTGCTGGTAACGTAACTGTTGATAAGACGACTGCCAACGCGCTAAAGATCGTTCACTTCTTTGGTAAGGATATTCCGGTGGCAGCCGGGGCTGAACAACCACTGATCAAGCCGTTTGAAGATGCGGCCCGGATCCACGGTGAATCTGGGATGCCTGGCTACGACTTCGGTGAAGACTACGGTAAGCCGATTAACAAGACTGCGGTTGAGGCACTTCATGACGCCATCATGGCTGAAGATGAGGTTACCCTGGTACCAACTGGTTCTTACACCAACATCGCATTGCTCTTCAGTGAATACCCAGAAGTAAAGAGCCACATCAAGCGGATCGTTGCCATGGGTGGTTCCGTTTCTGGTGGTAACATGACTAGTGCCGCTGAATTTAACGTCTTCACTGACCCAGACGCAGCCCGGATTATGTACAATGCCGGTATTCCGATTGTGATGGTTGGTCTGGATGTTACCTTGAAGGCCCTCTTAACTAAGGGCACCATTGAAAAGTTGGGTAAGATGAACAAGACTGGTGAAATGCTCCATGCCTTGATTACCCACTACAATGACGGGACTGATGAAGGTCGGCCAATGCACGACGTTAACACCATCTTCTACCTACTTCACCCCGAAGCATTTACCACCAAGAAGATGTGGGTTGATGTTCAAACTGATGGCCCAGCAATTGGAGCAACGGTGGCTGACATTCGTGGCGCTTACCATGACGGTAAGACGAATGCCGAGGTTTGCCTAGATATTGATGCCGACTACTTCAACCAGTGGTTCCTAGACGAAGTTAGCAAGATGAAGTAGAACTAATTTGGCACTGAGATAACGGGCGGACGGTAAGTTACTTTACCGTCCGCCCGTTTTGGTTTTAAAGGGAAATAGTGCTTACGCTGAAGCGGGTTAATTTCCCGGGAAATTATTCTTAATTCGTGGGTCCAGTTAGTTGAAAGGGCGACCAATTTAGGTTACAGTATAAGAGTACGTGAAACATAAATGTTTCACGAAAAGGAGTACTTATTTAATGAACCCAGAACAATTTCAACAAATACTGGCTGACCACGGGATTGACCTAACTGATCATCAAATGGCTCAATTTGCTGACTACTATCACCTATTGGTAGCGGCTAATCAGCGGGTCAACTTAACCCGAATTACGGCCGAAAATGATGTTTACCTCAAACATTTTTATGATTCACTGACGGGGGCATTCGCCGAACCACGCCTCCAAAATGAACCCTTAACATTGTGTGATATTGGTGCGGGAGCCGGGTTCCCATCGCTCCCCCTCAAGATTGCCTTCCCACAGTTGAAGGTGACCATTGTTGATTCCTTGAACAAACGGATTAACTTCTTACAGGAATTGGTAGCTAAGCTGGGTCTAACGGGGGTTACCTTAGTCCATGACCGGGCAGAGACCTTTTCTGCTAAGCAGTCAGCCCACCGGGAACAGTATGACCTGGTAACTGCGCGGGCAGTAGCCCGGTTGAGCGTCTTGAGTGAATTATGCTTACCAGCGGCCAAGGTTGGCGGTGAACTAATTGCTTATAAGGCGAGCGCCGCAGATGAAGAATTGGCTGCGGCTCAGGGGGCAATTAATAAACTGGGCGGTCAGGTTCAAAAGGAACTGGCGTTAACCCTGCCAGGAACGGATGAACAGCGTAAAATAGTAATAATTGATAAGGTAACGACGACCCCTAAGAAGTATCCCCGGCGGCCGGGATTACCGAATAAAAAGCCGTTACAATAAGAGAGGAGGATAAACAATGGCCTTTTCATTATTTAACTTTGGCAAAAGCGATAACAATAATGCCAAACAAAAGGTAGTTGATGTTAAGCTCGACCAGATCGTGCCCAACCGCTACCAGCCCCGTCAGGTTTTTGACCGCGAAGGTATCCAGGAGTTAGCCCAAACAATTGATGAGCATGGTCTGCTTCAACCAATTGTGTTACGTCAATACGAGCCGGCCAAGTACGAAATTATTGCTGGTGAGCGCCGCTTTCGGGCAATGAAGTTACTGCAATGGGAGACGGCACCGGCGATTATTGAAAAGATGAGTGATCACGAGGCGGCTTCTTTGGCCCTGGTTGAAAACCTACAGCGTTCGCAGCTGAGTTCAGTAGAAGAGGCGCAGGCTTACCGGCGGTTAATGGACTTAAACCACTTAACCCAGGCCGCCCTGGCTAAGGGCATGGGTAAGAGCCAGTCCTTTGTCGCTAATAAGCTACGGCTTTTAAAGCTCATCAAGCCGGTGCAAACGGCCATCCTTGACCACCGGATTTCGGAACGGCATGGACGGGCCATGTTGGACCTCGATGAAAAGCAGCAGCGGGATATGCTAATGAAGGTAGTTAATAACCGGCTGACGGTCCGGCAAACGGAAGATGAGGTCGCACGTGAATTGGGGCGGCCCCTACCGTCAGAAGTGGCCAAGCAAAAGGCGGCTGCCCGGAAACGGGAATTGGCTGAAATGGCGCCGGAAGCTGAAATGGCCACCTCAGTGCAACCGACTTCCCCGGCAAAGGCCCCTAAGGGTAAGAAAAAACGGCGGACCAAGGCCAAACCGGCTAAGCAAATTAACGATGCCCGGTTAGCGTTGAACACGATTAAGAAGTCGATTAAGATGGCAACCGATAGCGGCTTTACCGTGACGACGACGGAAAAAGATGATGACCAGGTTTACCAACTAGTAATTGAGATTCCGAAGAAACAGTAGGAGGCAGATTAATGGGTTCAGTAATTGCATTAGCTAACCAAAAAGGTGGGGTCGGTAAGACGACGACCAGCGTTAACCTGGGGGCCTGCCTAGCTGACCAGGGCCAGCACGTGCTCTTAATTGATCTTGACCCGCAAGGTAATGCCACGAGCGGGTTAGGGGTTGAAAAGCGTGAGATTGAAAAGAGTGTTTATGACGTTTTAATTAATGATGAGCCGTTGGCCAACGTCATTCGTCATTCCAGCCATCCCGGCCTGGATATTGCGCCGACCACGATTGCCCTTTCGGGAGCAGAAGTTGAGTTGACAAACCTGATGGCCCGGGAGACGCGGCTCAAGGATGCCTTTGGTGATGTTAGGAAGCAGTACGACTTTATCCTGATTGACTGTCCACCCTCGCTGGGCTTGTTGACAATTAACGCCTTTACTGCCTGTGATTCGATCCTCATTCCTGTCCAGAGTGAATACTATGCTTTGGAAGGGTTGAGCCAGCTGATTAACACCATTAAGTTGGTTCAACGGCACTTTAATCCCGAATTACGGATCGAAGGGGTACTTTTAACAATGTATGATAAGCGGACCAACTTGGGTCAGCAGGTCAATGCTGAGGTTAAAAAGTTCTTCGGGGATCAAATTTATAAGACGGTAATTCCCCGTAACGTCCGGCTTTCGGAGGCCCCAAGTCATGGGCTGGCAATCATCGACTACGACAAGCGGTCGACCGGTGCACGCGTATACAAGGAATTAGCAAAGGAAGTGTTGGCTAATAATGGCAAGGCGTAAAAAGGGCGGCCTCGGTCGGGGAATCGAGGCCTTGTTTGAAGAAAACACGATTGCAGAACCAGCCGCTGGTGAAACGGTTCAAGATATTAAGCTAACGCTTATCCGGCCTAATCCTTACCAGCCGCGCCGGACCTTTGATCGGGCAGCATTACAAGAGTTAGCGAAGTCCATTGAAGAAAGTGGGGTTTTCCAGCCGATTATTTTACGGCAACCCGACCCGGCAGTTGAACGCTACGAGCTAATTGCCGGTGAACGGCGGTTCCGCGCTTCCAAATTGGCTAAGCAGACGACGATTCCAGCAATTGTCCGTAACATGAGTGACGAACAAATGATGGAAGTGGCAGTTTTAGAAAACCTCCAACGGGAGGATTTGACGCCACTAGAAGAGGCCCAGGCTTACCAGACCTTAATGGATAAGTTGTCCCTTACCCAGGCCCAAGTTGCTAGACGCTTAGGAAAGAGTCGTCCGTACATTGCTAACTACCTCCGTCTACTGGGGCTGCCAAAGTTAATTAAGGAAGCTTTAAATGACGGCCGGCTGTCAATGGGGCAGGCACGAACGATTCTGGGCCTAAAGGATAAGAAAAAGCTGGTGGCCCTGGCTAAACGAGCAATGGCCGATAACCTGACCGTTCGTCAGCTAGAGGACGTGGTTGCCCGGATGAACGGAACGGCCAAGAAGAAGGCCGCTCGGAAGGGCACCCGCAAGCCGGTGTATATTCGAGAAGCGGAGGCCCAGTTGCAGAGTAAATTTGGGACCAAGGTGGCAGTGGCCCAAAGTCGCAAACGCGGTGCCGGGAAGATTGAAATCCCGTACACGTCTAATGAAGACTTGACGCGGATTTTAGAACTGTTAAACATTACATTAGATTAGGAGGAAACACGATGGCAGCTTACGACAAAGGTGATGTGGTATTGATGAAAAAGGCCCATCCATGTGGTACGAACCGCTGGCTAATTACCCGAGTTGGTGCCGATATTAAGATCCAATGCCAGGGTTGTGGCCACGTCGTGATGATGACTCGGCAAAAGTTTGATAAGGGATTTAAGAAAGTCCTTGAAAAAGGGCCCACGGAAAACTAATAATTAGTTGTTCGTTATTTTTATAAAATTTAAAAAAGGAAAGTGAAAAACTCATGTCATTAACTGCAGGAATTGTTGGTTTACCAAACGTTGGTAAGTCAACGTTGTTTAACGCGATTACTAAGGCGGGGGCCGAAATGGCTAACTACCCATTTGCCACAATTGACCCTAACGTCGGAATGGTTGAAGTGCCGGACAAACGGTTGGACCGGATTCAAGAATTAATTCCGGCCAAGAAGATCGTCCCAACGACCTTTGAATTTACTGATATCGCTGGGATCGTTAAGGGTGCCAGCAAGGGTGAAGGACTTGGTAATAAATTCTTGGAAAACATTCGGCAAACGGATGCCATTGTACACGTGGTCCGGGCCTTTGATGATGACGACATCACCAGTGTTTCCGGTAAGGTGGACCCAATTGAAGATATCGACACCATTAATCTAGAATTGGTAATGGCCGACCTCGACGCAGTTAATAAGCGGTTATCTAAGGTTCAACGGGCAGCTAAGGGCCGTGATAAGGATGCCCTGGCCGAACTTGCCGTATTAAACAAGATTAAGCCAGTTCTTGAAGATGGTAAGAGTGTCCGGTCAATTGACTTTAGCGACGATGAAAAGAAGATTGTTAAGGGGCTCTTCCTGCTAACTAGTAAGCCGGTTCTGTACGTTGCCAACATCGCGGAAGATGACATGGCCGACCCAGACGGCAACAAGTACATGGATGCGATTAAGGAACACGTTAAGGGCGATGGTGAAGTAATCGGTGTTGCTGCTGCTGCCGAAGAACAAATTGCTGAAATGGATGACGCTGACAAGGCCGACTTCTTGGAAATGGAAGGCGTAAAGGAACCAGGGTTAAACCGTCTGATTCGCGCGGCCTACAAGTTACTGGGTCTAGAAACCTTCTTTACTGCTGGTGGTCCGGAAACGCGGGCTTGGACCTACCGGAAGGGAACTAAGGCGCCCCAAGCAGCCGGAATTATCCACTCTGACTTCGAACGGGGCTTTATCCGGGCTGAGGTAATGAGCTTTGAAGACCTCGATAAGCTGGGCTCCGAAGCGGCCGTTAAGGAAGCTGGTAAGCTCCGTCTGGAAGGTAAGGACTACGTAATGCAAGATGGCGACATTGTTGAATTCCGCTTCAATGTCTAACCGCAGTGAGCGAAGAGAGGAGTTTCACATTGAGTGAAGAACAACCACGTAACGCACAGGCTGGTCAACGGCAAAAACAGCACGAAAAAGAACAGCGCCAGGAAAAGGGAAGTGCTTTTTCTAACTATGGTTTAACCCGGAAAAACGAAGAGTTTGTTTACCAACTAAATAAGCAGTTGGACCGGCAGGGGGTTGCTAAGGATAAGCAGCCGGCGATGATTAAGGAAACCATTGATAAGCTGTTAGCCGGCCAGAAGAAGGGGCAAACGGCCAAGGGGTTATTTGGCACCCCGACCGAGTACGCCAAGGAATTGAAGAATCCTAAACCAACTGAGTCAGCCACGGCCCAGCGGTCAATGAAGTTACTAACGGTGGATAATAGTCTGATCTTCTTCAGTATTTTCACCTTCATGTACGGGATTATGTTCCTGCTCTCACCAGAAATTTTGAAGACCAAGCAGTATGGGAGTTCTGGTATTACGGCCATTGTTTTAGTGGCACTTATCGGTGGGGTATTGTTTAGCTACATCATGCTCCAAATTCAACCGGTTAATAAGAAAAAGGCCCGGCCACTGGCAATGCGGATCTTAATCTTGGTTATCGGTTTAGTTGTCTGGCTAGGAATTTACATGATGGCCAGCTGGCTGCCAAATGTAATTAACCCACGGTTGAATGCTTGGGTTTACATTGTCTTTGGTCTAGTTGCCTTTGGTGGTGATATGTACTTCCGTAATCGCTATCATGTTGCTGGTGTCTATGGGGGTAACAACCGTCGGCGGCGGCGTTAAATTAAATAATTAAGGGGGCTAGGCTCGTAGTTCTGCTCCCGCGAGTATAAACAGAGGTCCAGAGTTCGGTTTTACCGGGCTCTGGACCTCTATTTGTGTACCGCGCTGTTCGCTTTTGATCTATACAGAGGGACTGATGTCACGTCCCCCTTTTTATTTTTAAACCAAATTCTTACTGGTTAGCCTTGCTTAATAGTAAAACGTTTTTAAAGTCTGAAAAAATGTTCTAGAAAAATGTGGACATTCGTTCAAAAGATTGTTAAACTATACACGTAGTTTGATGAAAGCGGATTCACTAACAAAAAGGAGATTCAATTATGAAGTTGACACAAGCACAATTAGCTAAGTACATGGACCACACGATGCTCAAGCCAGAAGCGACTGCTGAGATGATCGATAAGACGATCGCGGAAGCACGGAAATACAACACTGCCTCGGTATGTATCAATCCTTACTGGGTTAAGCGAGTTCACGAAGGGCTAGCGGGGACAGACATTAATACTTGTACCGTGATTGGCTTCCCTCTTGGGGCAACTTCAACCGCCAGCAAGGTTTTCGAGACGAAGCAGGCGATCGAAGATGGTGCCGATGAAATTGATATGGTCATCAACATTGGTGAATTAAAGGGCGGCAACAACCAGGCCGTTGAAGATGATATTCGGGCCGTGGCCGAAGCAACCCACGAAAAGGGCAAGCTCTTGAAGGTAATTATCGAAAACTGCCTGTTGACGGATGAAGAAAAGGCCCGGGCTTCAAAGCTGACGGTTAAGGGTGGTGCCGACTTCGTTAAGACCTCCACCGGCTTCTCAACTTCTGGTGCCAAGGTTGAAGATGTGAAGTTGATGCGGCAAGCGGTTGGCCCTGACTTTAAGATTAAGGCTGCTGGTGGTATCCACAGTCTTCAAGAGGCCTATGACATGATCGAAGCCGGCGCTAACCGCTTGGGTGTCTCGGCTTCCGTTAAGATCTTGGAAGAAGCTGCACAACAGGACTAGGTTTATTCACTTTTAGCTAACACATTGGAGGGGTCAAGATGTCATATAAACGTGTATTTGTAATTGTAATGGATTCAGTTGGTACTGGTGCTGCTCATGACGCTGACAAGTTTGATGACGTTGGTTCTGATACTTTAGGCCACGTTGGTGAATACTACAAGGGCCAATTAAAGTTACCAAATCTGGGTAAGATGGGTATTAGCAACCTCCGGGAGACACCGATCGAAGGAGTACCCGTTGCTGATCCAGCCATTGGTGACTATGGTAAGATGGAAGAAATTTCCGCTGGTAAGGACAGTATGGACGGTCACTGGGAAATGATGGGGCTGCCGGTTACCAAGCCACTTTCCACCTTCCCAAATGGTTTCCCACAAGAAATCGTTGATAAGCTTGAAAAGTTCTCCGGCCGCAAGGTGATTGTTAACAAGCCTTACTCCGGAACGGAAGTTATCCATGACTATGGTGAACGGCAGATGAAGACCGGGGAGTTAATCCTCTACACATCTGGGGACTCCGTAATGCAAATTGCCGCACATGAGGATGTTATCCCGGTTAAGGAACTTTACAAGATTTGTGAGTACGCCCGAACCCTGGTAAACGGACCAGAATACACCGTTGGACGGATCATTGCCCGGCCATACGTGGGTCCAGACAAAGACCACTTTACCCGGACTGCGAACCGGCACGACTTTAGCCTAAAGCCAATTGGCAAGACCGACATGGATCGGCTCCGTGAGGCCGGCTATGACGTGATCGGGGTTGGTAAGATCAATGACATCTTCTCTGGCCAAGGAATTGACAAGGGCTACCACAACGAGAGCAACATGGACGGGATGGACCACGTCGATGAGGTGATGAAGCAAGACTTTAACGGCTTCTGCTTCACCAACCTCGTAGACTTCGATGCCATGTATGGCCACCGTCGTAATCCAAAGGGCTTTGGTCAAGCACTGATGGACTTTGATAAGCGGCTCGGGACGGTTCTAAAGGAAATGAAGCCGGATGACCTATTGATGATCACGGCGGACCACGGTAATGACCCTGGCTTCCGCGGGACCGACCACACCCGTGAAAATGTGCCATTGCTGGTTTACTCCCCATCGATGAACAAGTCTAACCAGTCGCTGGGACTGCGGAAGACCTTCTCCGACCTAGGAGCAACGATTTTGGAGAACTTTAACGTGGACTCTGTTCGGGGAACCAGCTTCTACAAAGAGATTAGTAACGACTAAGCAATAGGAAAGGGGCGCTAGCAATGCGGATGGTGGACGTAATTGACGCCAAGAGAAACGGCCAGACCTTAACGGATGACCAACTCCAATTCTTCGTGGATGGGGTAGTGGATGGTTCAATTCCGGATTACCAAATTAGTGCACTCCTGATGGCCATTTACTTTCAAGGGATGACGAGCCAGGAGCAGACTAGTCTGACGATGAAGATGATGAACTCCGGGGAGCACTTAGACCTGAGCCGGATCCCCGGAATTAAGGTTGATAAACACTCCACTGGTGGTGTTGGTGACAAGGTGAGTTTGCCACTCGCTGCGATGGTCGCCGCCACCGGGATCCCGGTACCGATGATCTCCGGCCGGGGACTCGGTCATACTGGCGGCACGCTGGATAAGCTAGAAGCAATTCCGGGATTTAAAGTCGAGATTAGTGAACAGGACTTCATCGACCAGGTTGCTAAGGAAAAGCTGGCCATCGTGGGGGCAACTGGTGAAGTCGCACCGGCCGATAAGAAGATTTATGGTCTCCGGGATGTTACCGATACGGTGGATTCAATCCCCTTAATTGCTAGTTCGATTATGAGTAAGAAGATTGCTTCCGGAACCGATGCGCTGGTAATTGATGTTAAAACTGGTGCGGGGGCCTTCATGAAAACCCTCGACCAATCACGAGACCTTGCGCACGCCCTTGTCAATATCGGTAAGCAAGCCGGTCTGCAGTGTATGGCCGTGATTTCAGACATGAACCAACCACTTGGTAATAAGGTCGGTAATTCCCTGGAAATTGAAGAATCGATTGATGTCCTTAAGGGGAAGGGACCAGCAGATTTAACCGAGCTCGTCCTAACATTAGGGAGTTACATGGTTGTTATGGGCGGCAAGGCCGCTACGCCAGCGGCTGGTCGCCAGCTTTTGGAGCAGACAATTAGCGACGGGACGGCCCTCGACCGCTTCAAGGCGATGGTAGTTGCCCAGGGTGGCGACCCCCGGGTAATTGACGACTACTCGGTTATGCCACAGGCTAAGTACCAGCTTCCATACCGGGCTAAGCAGTCGGGAATTTTGAGCCGGCTGTCGGCCGATGAAGTGGGAACGGCTAGTATGTTGCTCGGCGGTGGCCGCCAACAGGCCGATGACCAGCTCGACTACAGTGTCGGTATTGAGCTCCACCATAAACTAGGGGATCACGTTAAGGCCGGTGAACCGCTTCTGACGATTTACAGTAACCAGGAAGAGGTTCCCGCCGTCGAAAAACTACTCGACGAAAGCATTGCCATCAGTGACCACTATGAAAAGCCGGAATTAATTCACGAGATTATTGAATAAGCAAGGAGGAACAAACAAATGAGTACACACATTGGTGCCCAAAAGGGTGATTACGCAGACGTTGTTTTACTTCCAGGAGACCCATTACGGGCAAAGTACATTGCGGAGAATTTCTTGGAGAATGTTAAGCAGGTTAACGCCGTCCGGAATGCCTTTGGCTACACCGGTGAATATAAGGGTCACCGGGTCTCAGTCCAGGGATCAGGGATGGGAATCCCATCAATGTCCATTTACATCAACGAATTAGTTCGGGAATTTGGGGTTAAAACCATTATCCGGGTTGGTTCCTGTGGTGGAATCGCGCCTGATGTTCACCTCCGTGACGTTATTTTGGCCCAGGGTTCTTCTACCGACTCGGCAGTAACGATGAACACCTTTGGCCCTGGCTTCCATTACGCACCGTTGGCCGACTTTAAGTTGCTCGATACTGCTTATCACGTTGCTGAAAAGCTCAATATTGACACTAAGGTTGGTGACATCTTTGCGGCTGACCGTTTCTACAATGATGAGTTAGACATGACCAAGCTCCGTGACTATGGTATTTTAGGGACGGAAATGGAGTCGGCCGGACTCTACCTCTTGGCTGCTAAGCTACACTTCCGGGCACTATCTGTGTTGACCGTTAGTGACCTGATCTTTGGTGAAGAAAAGACGACGGCGGAAGAACGTGAAAAGACGTTCAACGACATGATTAACATTTCGCTGGAAACGGCGATCGCTGGTAAATAATGGTATATAATAACCATAAATAAGCGACGTCCGAATTAAAGGGAATCACAATAAGGGCCCGTGGTAGATGCATTTCTGTACGGACCCTTATTGTGGTGAAGGAGGTTCATTAAATGGAAAACGACGTTAATAAGAAAATTAACCAGGCACTTAAGGTCGCCACGCTGTACTACCGGGATGGCTTTAACCAGCAAGACATTGCGACGGAATTAAATATTTCCCGGGCAACGGTCTCACGGTTACTACAATTTGGCCGCGAACAGGGCCTGGTAACGATTAAGATTAATAATCCCCTGGCCCCCTTACACCAGTTAGAAACGGACCTACTAGCTAAGTATCCGGCACTTAAGAAAATTATTATTGTCCCGGGTAAGGATAACCCCCTCGAGGAAGTAGGGGTAGCCGGTGCACACTACCTTGAAAAAATCGTTAAGGATAATGAGATCGTTGGCCTAGGCTGGGGCCGAACCGTCTACCAGGTCGCCCTTAATATCGACCCGAAAGATGTTTCCGGAGTCCAGGTCGTGCAGATGAAGGGAAGTATGGCTAATACTAAGACCCGTAATTATGCGTTTGAAACGGTTAACACCTTGGCGGGGGCCTTTAACACCCTTCCCCAGTACTTACCAGTGCCGGTTATCTTTGACCATGCGAAAACACGGGAATTAGTTGCTAACGATACGCATATTAAATACATCCTGAAGCTAGGACGCCAGGCAGAGATTGCCCTCTTTACCGTTGGGACCGTACGGGATTCGGCAATGTTATTTCACCTGGGTTATTTTACGGAAGCGGAACAACGGACCCTGCAAAAAGAGGCCGTTGGGGATGTTTTCTCACGTTTTATTGATGACCAGGGCCAGATAGTAGACCAGCAAATTGACCAGCGGACCATTGGTATTGACCTGCCCGAATTGAAAAAGAAGAAGCACAGTATTTTAGTGGCGGCCAATGTCGCCAAGGTACCAGCAATTAATGGCGTTTTAACCGCTGGTTACGCCAATACGCTGGTAATTGATCAGGAAAGTGCGAACAATTTGCTGCGATATACACAGAAATCTTAACTTTTTCTTGATTTTATTGGTAAATCCGAGTAGCATTGACCTAACAAATTTAAGGAGTGTGTATGATCAATGTCAAATTGGGACACAAAGTTTGCCAAAAAAGGCTTAACTTTTGATGATGTTTTACTGATTCCTGCCGAAAGCCACGTTTTACCAAACGAGGTTGACTTGAGCACCCAGCTCGCTGATAACCTTAAGCTAAAGATTCCGTTGATCAGTGCCGGAATGGATACCGTTACTGAAGGTCCGATGGCAATTGCCATGGCCCTGCAAGGTGGCCTGGGTGTAGTTCACAAGAACATGTCCATCCAAGCCCAAGCCGGCGAAGTTGCAAACGTCAAGAGCGTGGTTGTTCCGGCCAGTGCTACTAAGGCTGCGGTCGATGACCAGAACCGTCTACTTTGTGCCGCCGCCGTTGGTGTTACCAGTGACACCTTTGAACGTGCCGAGGCCCTTTTGAAGGCCGGCGCCGATGCCATTGTCATTGATACGGCCCACGGCCATTCTGCTGGTGTTTTGCGGAAGATTAAGGAAATCCGCGACCACTTCCCAGACGTGACCCTGATTGCTGGGAACGTCGCTACTGGTGAAGCCACGAAGGCCCTTTACGATGCTGGTGTGGACGTTGTGAAGGTCGGCATTGGCCCTGGCTCAATTTGTACTACCCGGGTGGTTGCCGGTGTTGGTGTCCCACAAATTACTGCTATCTATGATGCCGCATCTGTTGCCCGTGAATACCACAAGCCAATCATCGCCGATGGTGGGATTAAGTATTCCGGTGACGTTGTTAAGGCCCTAGCCGCTGGTGGTAATGCTGTTATGCTGGGAAGCATGCTTTCCGGTACGACCGAAGCGCCGGGCGAAGTCTTTGAAGATAACGGCAAGCGCTACAAGGCCTACCGGGGAATGGGTTCCGTTGGTGCGATGGCCCAAGCCCATGGTTCCTCTGACCGTTACTTCCAAGGTGGGGTTAACGAAGCAAACAAGTTAGTCCCCGAAGGAATTGAAGCCCGGGTTGAATACAAGGGTGACGTTTCCGATATCGTCTTCCAAATCGACGGTGGTCTGCGTTCTGGAATGGGTTACGTTGGTGCACCAGACATCCCAACCCTAATTAATAATGCCCAATTTGTTCAAATTACCAATGCCGGTTTGCGGGAATCACACCCTCACGATGTTCAAATCACCCGCGCCGCTCCTAATTACAAGTAAACATGATGCTTTATCAGGAGTGTGACAGAGGTCGGTTACGACTTGTCTTCACGACGCGTAGCTAGGCTAACTGCCACTACCGTAAGCACAATGGGGCCCAGAGTTCGGTTTTACCGAACTTTGGACCCCATTTGTGTCCCGCACCGTTGACTTTTGACCGATCTAACAGACTTAAGTTACCGTCCTCTTTTATGCGTTGGTGAAGAATTAGGCGGTGATACTGCAGTTTAGGGCTGAAACTGGTACAATCAGAGTTGAACTGTATTTTCATTACATTAGGGAGAGTAACTATGGATAATCAGGAACCACGCGAAAGACGGCGTGAGTACCAACAACGGCATAACCGCGGTTCTCACCAGCACCGGGGACGGAAGATCTTCGGTATTATCGTTGTAATTATCGTAATTATTGCTGGCATCTATGCCTTTATGGCCTGGCGTAATGTTAAGGTCACTACTAATAATATGTTTAACTCTTCGGGAGCCAGTCGTCAGCGAGATGCCCAAAAGGTCTTAGACCAGCGGCGGCCCGTGTCAATTCTCTTGCTGGGAACTGATACCGGAGCTTTGGGGCGGTCATACAAGGGACGGACTGATACGGTGATGATCATGACAATTAACCCGCAGACGAACAAGACGACGCTGGTCAGCATTCCGCGGGACATGAAGGTTAACCTGCCGGGCTATCCTGAAGATTCTCCTGCGAAGATCAACGCTGCCTATACCTATGGTGGGGTGAAGGAGACGATCAACGTCTTGCAAAAGCACTTCAATATCCCGATTGACTACTATGTCTTGGTTAACATGGGGGGCCTAAAGCAGGCCATTAACCAGGTTGGCGGGGTCAACGTCACGTCACCACTAACCTTTGATTATGAGGGTAGCCACTTTACCAAGGGTCAGACCTACCACTTAAACGGCGCCGAGGCACTGAAATTTAGCCGGATGCGGTATGATGATCCCCAAGGTGATTATGGACGGCAGCAGCGGCAAAAACTGGTGATCAAGGCCCTCTTGAAGAAGTCGGTTTCCTACAAGACAGTCTTGAACCAGCAGTTCTTACGGTCGATCTCGCATAACTCCAAGACGGACTTGACCTTTAACAACATGCTCCAGCTGGCCCGTCACTACCGTAAGGCTACCCGAAACATTAGCCAAGACCATGCGCAAGGTGAAGGAGAAAGTGATGATGGTCAGGCCTTTGAAGTGGTGCCTAAGGATGAACAGCAACGAGTATCGAATGTTTTGCGTAAGAGTCTGGGCCTGGAAACGGCGAACCTAGACGCGGAAAATTAAGCGTGCTTAGCTAAAGTTTTCTTAAGGCAGTTAGCAAAAGGGGCGCTTTGACCGGTGATTAGTTATAATAGTATATTAGAGTATTCGAATTAGTAAGGAGTGGCCAGATTATGAAAATTTTAGTTGTCGATGACGATAAAGAGATTGTTCAACTGCTCGAGATTTATATCCGCAACGAAGGCTACGAGCCAGTGTCGGCCTATAACGGTAAGGAGGCCCTTACCAAACTCAACACTAACCCTGGCATTAGCTTAGTAATCCTAGATTTAATGATGCCAGAAATGGATGGGATGCAGGTCATCAAGCAAATTCGGAAGGATTCAGACATTCCGATCCTGGTATTGTCGGCCAAGACCGCGGACATGGATAAGATTCAGGGCCTGATTTCCGGGGCGGACGACTACGTCACCAAACCCTTTAACCCACTAGAAGTAATGGCCCGGGTAAAGTCGCTGTTACGGCGGAGCCAGGGCGAGGTCACTAACGACCAGCCGGACGTATTAAACGTGGGTCCACTGATTATTAACAAGGATTCTCACGAAGTTAAGACAATTAAGGGGGACGTCATCCAGTTAACGGCCCTGGAATTTGGGATCCTTTACCTCTTAGCCAGTCACCCGAACCGGGTCTTTTCCGCTGATGATATCTTTGAGCGGGTTTGGCAACAGGAAAGTGTTGTTTCTGCTAAGACGGTGATGGTCCACGTCAGTCACTTGCGGGATAAAATTGAAGAGGCCACTAACGGTGAAAAGGTAATTCAAACCGTTTGGGGTGTTGGTTACAAGGTCGAAAGTCACTAGTAGTAACTGCCGGGAGGTAAAAAGTGAAGTTAACGGGGCGTGAAAAAAGTTCATTAATCTTTGAAGGGGTCGTCACCGTGATCTTGCTGGTGTTGCTAAACATGGCGATCATCATGATCATCCAAGACATTATCCAGGGCAACCCCGGCGTGACGAACGGGATCTTTATCATCAAACAGTCGCTCCGGATTGGCCCTTACCAAACCCAGATCTGGAGCTACCAGCGGATCCTAATTGCTATTTTTGTAGTAATTGATGCCTGGGTTGTATGGTGGCGCCTGCGCCGGCGTTACCACTTGTACCAGATGAACCACATCATTGGGGAACTGCACTACATTGCCCAGGGCCACCTTGACCACCGGATTCCCTTTCGGTTAAAGGGAAACCAACAGCACGTGATCAGTAGTGTCAATGCCCTGGTTGACAGCGCCGTTAAGTCGATGGATGACGAGCGTAAGATTGAAAAGTCAAAGGATGAGCTCATTACCAACGTTAGTCATGACTTACGGACCCCCCTTACGAGTATCATCGGCTACCTGGGCTTGATTGAGGATAAACAGTACCAAAGTGAAGAAGACATCCTCAAATATACGCACACGGCCTACGAAAAGGCCAAACAGATGAAAACGTTAGTCGAGGACCTGTTCGAATACACCAAGGTACAACAGCATGGTGCACCAGTAAATATCATGCGGGTTGACCTAAACCAGCTGTTAGAGCAGTTGACAGCCAGCTTTGAGCTCGAGGCCCAACACCGGGGAATTAATATCTCCTCGAAGGTCGTCCCCAACCCCTTAATGATTGAGGCCGATCCCGAAAAGTTAGGGCGGGTATTTAATAACCTAGTGGCCAATGCCTTTAAATATGGCAATGGTGCAAGCTACATTAAGGTTAATGCCCTGCAAAAGGGTGGTAACGTTGAGGTAACGGTAGCCAATGATGGGACCCCAATCCCACCCCAGGCATTAGACCACCTCTTTGAGCGCTTTTACCGGGCGGAGGCCTCTCGTTCCCGGGCCACCGGGGGCACCGGGCTCGGATTGGCAATTGTCAAGAGCATTGTGGACCTACACCACGGGTCGGTCCGGGTAACTTCGGACGATGACGAAACGGCCTTTATTGTGACCCTGCCTTTAAAACAGGATAATAAAATGCAAGCGCATGAGTAAAAGAGCGGAAATTTCCTGGGAAATTTTTCGCTCTTTTATATTCAAGTAAAATATTCTATGTTAGACTTAAGAGGCATTGTGTGCCTTGATAATTAAATGAGTTGACAAACATTGGAGGAAATTCTGTGGCAAAAGCACAAATAAATCCAGAAAAAGCACGGTGGCTTGAAGTCCTTGGTGTTGCAATGCCACTTTGCTTGAGCTATATTCCAATTGGTTTAGCTTGTGGGATTTTATTACATGCGGCGGGGTTTGATTTTATTATGACCCTGGTTGTGTCGATAGTTGTCTTTTCAGGTGGAGCCCAGTTTATTTTGGCTTCTCTGCTGACGATTAATGCACCCCTATCATCGATTTTTGTAACCCTGTTTTTCTTGGAGTTACGGTATGCATTACTGGGATCCAGCCTGTCCAAATATATTAAGAGTGAATCACAACACTTCATTTGGCTGTTCGCGGTTTCGATGAACGATGAAAACTATGCCATTAACTATTTGAAGTTTGCGACGGATAAGAAATGGACACCCAAAGATGCCCTACTGGTTGAGCACTATTCACTGATTTCATGGTCAGTGGCCAACATGGTCGGGGGCCTGATCGGTAGTGCCATTTCCATCAACTTGGAAGTAGTTGACTTTGCGTTGACGGCCCTGTTCTTGTACATGATCGTGATGCAGGTTCAAAACCACCTGACCTTCTTAATCAGCCTGCTTTCGGCAGTGCTGGCGGTCTGCTTTATGGTTTGGACCCACAGCATCATCGGGGTAATTATTGCAACGCTGATTGCATCCTTTGTCGGTTTCTTGATTGAAAATACTGTCCGTCAACATAGTAGTAAACCGGAAGAGAATTGGTTCTTAACTAAGATCTTCCGGCCGAAGATTACCCGGACCACCGTTGAAGACCAACAAGAACGCCGGGAAATGAAGATGGCTAAGCAGGAACTTGAAGCAGACGAAAAACAACCGAAGGATAAATAGTGGGGACAGCTGATGGAACAACTATTTACAAATATGCCGGTGCTGATCACGGATACCGGGCAGAATAAAATTTTATATCATATCATTGTAATTGTGATCGCGGCCGCGGCCGCCTTCATTCCCCGGTATTTCCCGGTCCTCTTTTTCTCAACCCGTAAAATACCGGAATGGTTTAATGAATGGATGAAATATGTGCCAGTGAGCCTCTTTACGGCCCTGGTGGTTAAAAACGTTTTTATTACGACGGCTGGTTATCACTTCGTACCGTTTGGCCATGTTGAACAAATACTGGCGGCGATAATCGTAATGATCGTCGCCTACTTTACCCGCTCGATGTCGATGTCGGTAATTAGTGGGTTAGTCGCGGTATGGCTACTGAGTATGGTCGTTTAGTTAATAGGGATCGGTTTTCAAACCGGTCTTTTTTTTATTGTTCGGTTTTGGCAACGTGGGCGAAAACGGAATGTTCGGGATGTCAGGGCCGTAAAGTTAAACTTTAATTAGAAATGAAATTAACCATTGTCGATAACTCCTCCCTGTGTTACTGTTTAAACACCGAATTTAATCGGTAATATATATAATATTGTTCGCGTTTTACTGAGAGGAAGGATATTTGATGACCAAGTCACGGAATCGATATGGTGTTGCACTGGCCGGGGTAGTTCTCCACTTAATGATTGGGGGTGTCTATGCCTGGAGCGTTTTTACCAAGCCCATTTCCCAGCAAACGGGTTGGCGGGAAACAGCAGTTTCGTTTGCCTTTAGCCTCGCAATTTTCTTTTTAGGAATGTCAGCCGCCTTTATGGGCCGACTAGTCGAAAAGTTTGGGCCAACCGTTACCGGAACCATTGCTAGTGTTTGTTATGGATCGGGAATTGCACTGACCGGGTTGGCGGTGCAAAGCCACCAGCTGTGGCTGCTTTACCTGGCCTATGGTGTTATCGGGGGCCTCGGACTAGGCTCAGGCTACGTTACCCCGGTTTCTACCATCATTCGCTGGTTCCCGGATAAGCGGGGGTTAGCTACCGGCTTGGCCATTATGGGCTTCGGCTTCGCGGCCCTGTTAACCGGCCCGGTTGCCCAAAAACTGATGGCGGCGGTAGGCGTTGCTAATACCTTCTACGTTCTGGGGGCCTTTTACTTCTTGGTAATGATCATTGCCGCACAGTTTATTAAAAAGCCCCGTCCCCACGAACTTCCCCAAGCAATTGCCCAAAAGGCGCGGCGGGTTAGCTTGACGGGGCAGGAATTGACGGCCAACCAGGCATTACGTACCCGGACCTTTGCTTTCCTCTGGTTGATGTTCTTTATTAACATTACGACTGGTATCGGCCTGGTATCGGCTGCTTCCCCAATGGCCCAAAATATGACGGCCATGACGGCAAGTGCGGCTGCAGTGATGGTCGGGATCATCGGCCTCTTTAATGGTTTTGGTCGGCTGGCCTGGGCGACCCTGTCCGATTACATCGGGCGCCCACTAACCTATAGCCTAATCTTTATTCTAGACATTGCGATGCTCTTTGTTCTTTTGGTTTGCAAGACGCCACTGCTCTTTGCCCTTGCCCTTTGCCTGTTACTTTCGTGTTACGGGGCCGGTTTTTCGGTAATTCCTGCCTACCTGGGGGATGTCTTTGGCACTAAGCAGTTAGGGGCCATTCACGGTTATATTTTGACGGCCTGGGCCGCGGCCGGGATGGTTGGACCAGTCCTCCTTTCATACACCCACCAGGTCCTGCATAATTACTACGTTACCCTGATCGTTTTCGTAATCATTGACGTAGTTGCGATGTTGGTCTCGGTCTTGATTCAGCGGGACTTTGTTAATAGTAAAACGGGGCAAGAGATTGACTAACGGTGTTGACTTTTACGAATAGAGTGAGTATTATCATTAGTAACAAATTTACCTTTAAACTAGTCCAGAGAGGCTAAGAAGGATTTTAATTGTGCGTTACCAAAGACGGCCTTCTTAGTCCACCTAAGAAGGCTTTTATTTTACAGAATTTCTCCAGCCTTGACCCGGTGGACTTAAGATCCGCGTGCGGGACCATCAATGTGATCTAGGGTATTTTGTTAAATACGAGAACCATTTAATTGACTCCTGTGAGAGCAAAACGGTACGGTGTTTGGCATAATAGAGAAGAGAAAAAGCACGGCGATCGCTTAATCAGGAATGGATTAGGTGGTCGCTGTTTTTTGTTGTCGCAAACGAAGGGAGCACCTAATGATGGAAACTGCACAACGGCTAGCAGTCAACCTACCGGGCTTAGCACTGAAAAACCCGGTGATCCCGGCAAGCGGGACCTGTGGCTACGGCCAACAAATTGCCCAAAACTATGATTTAAACCGCCTCGGTTCACTGGTATTAAAATCGACCACTCTTCATGCCCGGTCGGGGAATCCGCGCCCGCGGGTTTGTGAAACCAGTGCCGGCTGGTTAAATGCTAACGGCCTGCAAAACGTGGGGGTCGATGCGGTCGTCCGTGAAAAACTACCATGGTTACGGACACACTACCCAAATCTACCAGTAATTGCTAGTGCGGCAGGCTTCTCGACGGCCGAATACGAGACGGTGGTTCACCGGCTGGCCGCGGCACCAGAAGTGAATGCGATTGAACTTAACGTCTCCTGTCCCAATGTGAAGCACGGTGGCCTAGCGATGGGAACTGACCCGGCCGTTTTAGAGGACCTGACCAGCAAGGTGGTTCGCCAGGCCAATGGCAAGCCGATCTATGTCAAATTAACGCCTAATGTTACTAACATCGTACCGTTAGCCCAGGCGGCTGAACGGGGCGGTGCCAACGGTCTGACGATGATTAATACCCTGACCGGGTTAAGCATTAACCTCAAGACCCGCCGGCCGGTCCTGGCCAACGTAACGGGCGGCCTGTCCGGCCCGGCCTTAAAGCCACTGGCCCTGCGGATGATTCACCAGGTCCGGTCCGTTTCTAAGCTACCGATTATCGGTGTCGGTGGGATCGAGACCGCTGAAGACGTCCTGGAGTTTATGATGGCCGGTGCGAACGCTGTCGAAGTGGGGGCGGCAAGTTTCCATGACCCGCTGGCCTGTCCACGGATTGTGGCCGACCTGCCACTTGTAATGGACCGCTACGGAGTTAAGCGCTTGACGGACCTATGGGAGGTAAGATTTTGAAACGATATTCACCAATGGTCGCAATTGATGTGGCAACCAAGGATGCGGCATTAGCGTTATTTGACCAGTTGACGGTAGAACCGCGGCCAATTCTTAAAATCGGGATGGAGCTGTACTACCATTTTGGTCCGGCCATCATTAAGGAGGCCCAACACCGGGGATTTAAGATTTTCCTTGATCTTAAACTTCATGATATTCCGAACACGGTTCAACGGGCCATGTTTGTTCTTGGCCAATTAGGGGTTGATTTTACGACTATTCACGCGGCTGGTGGTAGTGCAATGGTAGCCGCTGGTGCACAGGGCTTACGGGCGGGTGCCGCCGCAGCGGGTCTACCGGCACCCAAGCTGTTGGCAATTACCCAGTTGACTTCGATTGACGAAAAAGTCTTGCATAATGAGCAACACGTTGCGCTCTCCCTAGTCGAATCGGTCCAGAACTATGCCCAACTGGCGGAACACGCCGGTGCCGACGGGGTGGTTTGTTCCGCGCAGGAAGTGCGGGCTATTCGTCAGGTCACCGGTTCGGACTTCCTGTGTGTAACCCCGGGGATCCGGCCACAGGGTTTTGCCAAGGGGGACCAAAAGCGAGTAGTAACGCCGCATCAGGCCCATGTACTTGGCAGTAATGCGATTGTTGTCGGCCGGCCAATTACCCAGGCTTCGGACCCGGTAACGGCTTATCAGGCTATTGAGAAAGAATTTTTAACGGAGGCGGACTAATATGAACTATGCAGACACGGTGGCTAAAGACCTACTAGAAATTCACGCAGTAATGTTAAGCCCGGACCACCCCTATACTTGGGCCAGTGGCCTTCATTCGCCAATCTATACCGATAACCGCTTGACGATTTCTTATCCAGCGGTCCGGCGGTCAATCTACCATGGAATGGTGGAATTGATTAAGAACCATTTTCCGAGTGCTAAGGTAATTGCCGGTACGGCGACGGCCGGGATTCCCCACGCAGCTTGGGTTGCCGAAGAAATGGGGTTACCGCTAGTTTATGTCCGGTCCAAACCAAAGGACCACGGCCGCGGTAAACAGATCGAAGGGGTCATTAAACCGGGAGCAGAAGTCGTGGTGATTGATGACCTAATTTCTACCGGGGGCAGTGTCTTAAATGCGGTCGCGGCCGTTAATAAGGCGGGGGCCAAGGTAGTCGGCGTAGTAGCCGTGTTTACCTACCAGCTACCAGCAGCGGCCCAAAATTTTGCTGCCCAGGGACTTAAATACTATGCCGTGACGAATTACCCAACCCTGGTGAACGTTGCCAAGGAGCAGGGACTAATTAGTGCTGACCACCTAGCCTCACTGAATGACTGGCGCCAGGACCCGGCCACGTGGAGTAAGCAGCACGCGGATAAAGCTTAATTATTAAAAAGCGACTATCGACTAATTTATTAGCCGACGGTCGCTTTTTTAACGAAACGGGTTGACATCCATACCCTTTAGTATTAAAGTGCCATTAAAATATGATTAGAAAAACAAATGGCAATATTAGAGAGAAGTGATTGATGATGACACGTAAAGTAGGTGTAATCGGTCAAGGGCACGTCGGTGAAACGCTGGCGAATAACCTCCTGGTGACCGGAACCGTTGACGAATTGGTCCTGGTGGATACGGATGAAAAGAAGCTAAACGCTAACGCAACCGACTTCGAGGATATGGCAGCCAACTTGCCAACCCATGCGAAGGTCATCCGTAACGACTATGAAGCGCTTGCTGACGCGGACGTCGTGGTGATTGCGGTTGGTAATATTAGCGTTCAAAATGATGATGCTAAGCATGACCGTTTTATGGAACTAAACGTCAACAGTGTCGCTGCCAAAGAGGTCGGTACCAAGCTGAAGGAAGTGGGCTTTAACGGGGTCCTGGTTTCCATCAGTAACCCTTGTGATGTCATTGCGGCCCTCTTCCAGCGTTACACGGGCCTGCCAAAGAAACAGGTAATTGGGACGGGGACCCTGCTGGATACAGCCCGGCTACGTAAGGTAGTGGGACAGGCGCTCGACGTCGATCCCCGGTCCGTTTCCGGTTATGCCCTGGGCGAACACGGTAATTCCCAATTTGCGGCTTGGTCACAAGTCCGGGTCCTTGGTCAAAATATTACGGACCTGGCCGCGGTTAGTGACCAGTTGGACCTGGATGCCCTGGCCGAAGCAACTAAGGCGGGCGGTTACACCGTTTTCCACGGAAAGTTGTACACTAATTTTGGAATTGCCGCCGCGGCCCTGCGGTTGGTAACGGCGATCCTTAATGATGCCAAGATTGAGTTGCCATGTTCCAACTTCCGTGAAGAATACGGAATCTACTGTGGCTACCCGGCAATCCTAGGGAAAGACGGGGTGGAAAAACAACTCCAGTTGAACTTGACGGCGGACGAACAGAAGCTGCTGGAAAAGTCAGCTAACTACATCAAGACCCGGTTCGATGAAACGGTAAAGAAACTAGAAGAATAGTGTAGAAAACCTCCTCCTGAATAATACACTAAAGGGAGCGAAACAGAAGCCGGTTATGACTCCTGTTTCGCTCCCTCTTTCTTCGTTTTGTGAATTATTAAGAGCAGGATAATTTTAATCCTTGTACATGTAGTCCCGGGTCATTGGGAGGTTCTTGCCAGATGCGCCCTTAGTAATCAGGTACTGGATAACATCGATGTTACCAGATTCAAATGAAGCGGCACATGCTTGAAGGTAGAGGTCCCACATCCGCGTGAACCGTTCACCCATCATATCTTGAATCTGTGCCCGCTTGGCATTGAAGTTGGCATCCCAGATTTCAAGCGTCCGTTGGTAGTGGCGCCGTAACATTTCCATATCGGCAATTTGCATCCGGTTTTCTTCAATGTGGTTAACCATTTCGGCGAGACCAGGGATGTAGCCACCTGGGAAGATGTACTTGTTGATCCAACCGTTAAAGGCCCCACCTTGTTGCCGGGTAATACCGTGGATTAGGGCTACCCCATTGCTCTTTAGGTAACGGTTAACATCCTTGAAGTACAGGCCCAGATTTTCCTTACCAACGTGTTCAAACATCCCAACAGAGGTGATGTAATCCCAAGTTTGGTCGCCCAGTTCCCGGTAGTCAACTAGCTTAACGTCAGCAACTTGTTCGAGGTCTTCGTCCTTGATTCGTTGCTTGACGAAGCGGTATTGTTCCTCACTCAGGGTAACCCCGGTAACTTTAAGTCCGTACTCCTTGGCGGCGGTCAGCATCAGTGTTCCCCAACCACAACCAATATCGAGGAGGGTCTTGCCGGGCTTCGGGTCCAACTTCTTCAGAATATGGCGGACCTTATCTTCTTGGGCCTTCGTTAGGTCGTCGTGGTTACCGTCAGTGAAGTAGGCACAGGAATAAGTCATGGTGTCATCGAGCCATAACTTGTAGAAGTCGTTACCGACATCATAGTGACTTTGCACGTCGGATTGGCTTTCCTTTTCGGAGTGTCCCTGTTTAGGCAAGAACTTACGGAACTTCGAACTCCGCATGAAACTATCAGCACTTTCGTAGGCAGATTCAATTAACTTCTGGATACTACCATCGATTGTGATCTTACCGTCCATATAAGCTTCACCGAGGGCAATTGAGGCGTTCTTGGTAACATCACGAATTGGAATCTTTTCCTTAAAGGTGACTGTTACTTGGGGCTCACCATTACCGTAAACGGCACTTTTACCGTCCCAGTACACAACCTTAACTGGAATGGTAAAGGAGTGACTAAGCAGTGACTTGTAGAACGTCTTTTCTAACATTTCAACGTTTCCTTCTTTCTCAATCGAATATGCTTATTATAACACCCCATCAATTATTTTAATGGTGGGAAACTTAAATCTGGTAAATTAATGCTAATTGCCTGCCAAATTAGGGTAAACTGAGGTTAATACATTGTTAAAGGGATGATGATATGACAGATGCATGGCATCGCTTTATAAACAACGTTGAACTCCGCCGGTTTGCGGTTCTAGCGTTAATTATTTTTGTGCTCTGGATGATGCGGTCGATGATGAACCTGATCCTCTTTACCTTCATCTTGACCTACATTGTCGTCAACTGGGTCCACTTGGTCCGCCGGTGGCTACCTAAATTATCACCCGGGCTAGTGGTCATAATTACCTACGCGCTGCTGATTTGGGGACTCTATTTAGGGGTTACCCAGTACTTGCCGATCCTGGTTCGCCAAATTACGAAAATGGTTAATTCGGTGGTGCGTTTCTATGGTTCCAATGACGCCACGGCCCTGTACCGGTATATTAACCACTACATTAGTGCCCGAACGATTATGAACCAGGTCAAACATGGGTTGACGTTAGCGGTTAGCACCATTACCAGCATTGGCGCGGTCGCGGTTACCTTTTTCCTTTCCCTGATCCTGAGCTTTTTCTATACATTAGAGCTTAGGCAAACGGAGAGTTTCTCACGTTTGTTTTTAAACAGCCGGTTTAGTTGGTTCTTCCAAGACGTGGCCTACTTCGGCAAAAAGTTTACCAACACGTTCGGGGTGGTTTTGGAGGCCCAGTTCTTCATTGCCATCTGCAATACCGTTATTACGACGATTTGCCTGGCCTTTATGAAAATGCCACAGATCTTTGCCCTTTCCCTAGTGGTCTTTGTATTTAGCCTGGTACCAGTTGCCGGGGTAATTATTTCGACGATCCCACTTGGCCTGGTGGCTTATTCGGTTGGTGGCCTCCGGGATGTCGTCTACATTATTGTAATGGTAATTGTGATTCACGCGATCGAAGCCTACGTACTAAACCCTAAGTTCATGTCAAGCCAGACCGACCTACCGATCTTCTACACCTTTATCGTCCTGCTGGTTAGTGAACATTTCTGGGGAACCTGGGGCCTAATTGTCGGGGTACCAATTTTTACCTTCCTGTTAGATATTCTAGGTGTAAAGTCAATTCACAAGGGGAAACGCCGTACGCCGGCCAAAACTGATTGACTTTGTGAATTTTTCAGCGTGATTAGTGAATTTAAAATAAGTATTGCTATTACGTCACCGTTCGTCCTATGTGAAGAAACGACAATCTTGTGAAATGTAGCGGTGACGCTTAGAATGCTAGTGAATAGTGAACTTAAAGAATCGATGAGGTGGTTTAGATGTCGAAGAAGTTACGTGGTGCTGATGTGGTTATTGATAGTCTCCGCAAGCATGGGGTTAACCTGGTCTTTGGGATTCCGGGTGCCAAGATTGACCGCTTGTTTGAAGGACTGGATGGACAAGACAGTGCGGATGCGCCCCGCCTAATTGTGACCCGTCACGAGCAAAATGCGGTTTTTATGGCCCAGGCCTATGCCCGGTTAACTGGGAAGACCGGGGTGGCGATCAGTACGTCGGGCCCTGGTGTTGGTAACCTGACCACCGGGATCATGACGGCCAATGCCGAAGGGGACCCCGTACTAGCAATTGGTGGTCAGGTTCAACGAAAGGACCTCCACCGGTTAACCCACCAGAGTACGCCATCAGCAGAAATTATGGCACCGATCACCCGCTACAGTGCCGAAATTCAGGATCCAAATAATATTTCGGAAACGATGGCCAACGCTTTCGAAGCAAGCCAAGGGGCAGAAAAGGGAGCCGCCTTCGTAAGCCTGCCACAAGACGTTGACGATGCCGAAGTTACGGTCGCCCCGCTACCAGTTTACGAGGCACCGAAGATGGGCCCGGCTGACCCGGGAGAACTGGCTAAGTTAGTTGAC
Organism: Limosilactobacillus sp.; assembly: GCF_051873035.1. Lineage (GTDB taxonomy): Bacteria > Bacillota > Bacilli > Lactobacillales > Lactobacillaceae > Limosilactobacillus. The sequence continues at coordinate 32,228 of NZ_JBJEEL010000010.1, read as the reverse complement.
ATGATTAAGCATAGTCAGTTGCCGGTAATTTTAGTTGGTCAACGGGCCGGTAGCCAGCAAGTCGCGGCTGCCTTGCACCGTCTCCTTCATGATTACGCCTTCCCGGTAGTAGAGACTTTCCAGGCGGCCGGGGTAGTTTCCCGTGACCTGGAAGACCAGTCCTACTTTGGTCGGGTGGGCCTCTTCCGTAACCAGGTTGGTGACCAACTGCTCCAACAAAGTGACCTGGTCATTGCGGTGGGCTATGATGCCATTGAATACGAACCGCGGAACTGGAATAAGGAAGGACAACTGCGGATTGTCAACCTGGATACGAAACCGGCCCAGGTCGATAACCAATACACACCGGTAATGCAACTAGTTGGGGATATTACCGCTAGTTTGGACCAGCTGGATCACCTGCTGAAGGGCTTTACCTACCCGGCCGCTGCTAAGGACCAACTCTTAAAATACCGGCACCAGTTAGATCAAGATAAGCAACTACCGGCACCACAAAGTCACGGTAAGAGTCATCCCCTAGCGGTAGTACAGGCAATTCAGGAAAACGTGACTGATGACATGATCGTTTCACTGGATGTGGGTTCGCACTACATTTGGATGGCCCGGCACTTCCGCTGCTACCAACCACGCCACCTATTAATCAGTAACGGGATGCAGACGCTGGGAGTCGGCCTCCCTTGGGCGATGGTAGCCGCAATGCTTCACCCTGAACGGAAGGCGGTTGCCGTTTGTGGGGATGGTGGATTCCTCTTCTCTGGTGCAGAGTTGGCAACGGCGGTCCAGCACCACCTGAACCTCGTGGTGGTTGTGTGGAACGATGGTGGCCACTATGACATGGTTAAGTTCCAAGAAGAAATGAAGTACCCCCAAGCGGCCGGTGTTAAGTTTGGTGACTGTGACATTGTAAAGTATGCCGAAAGCTTTGGTGCCACGGGCCTACGGGTTGATAAACCAGCCGACCTGGGGAAGGTAATGAACCAAGCCTTTAATGTTGATGGACCGGTCGTAGTCGATGTTCCAGTTGACTACAGTAATAACAAGGAACTGGCGGCCCACCTGATTGATTCACAATTAGGATAAGGAAAGGATTTGATCGTATCAGTACGTTGTATGAACACGGCACACTGGCCTCATTAATGGCTGGTAACATGGCCGGGACAATCACCCTGGGGGACCTTTTGAAGCATGGTTCTAGGGGGATCGGGACCTTTGATGGCCTTGACGGCGAAGTAGTTATTTTAGATGGGGAAGTCTACCAGGCCGTCTCTAGTGGTCAGGTTAACCACATCACCGACCTAACGGCTAAGATGCCCTTTGCTTCAGTCCACGAACCGGGCGACTTACAGCCGTTAGATTTGGCAGAGGTTAACTTTGCCAGCCTGAATGGTGGATTTGTTAAGCAGCATGAGCTCAGTAATGTTTTTGCGGCCCTACACTTACAGGGAACTTTTACTCATGTTAAGGTACGGATCGCCCCTAAGCAGACGGCGCCATACCCGAGCTTACTAGAAGTGGCTAAGGGGCAGCCAACCTTTACCCGTGATAACGTCACCGGAACCATTATCGGTTATTACGCACCGGAAATTTTCGGTAGTGTTACTGCCGCGGGTTGGCACCTCCACTTTATTAGTGATGACCGTCAATTCGCCGGCCACCTGCTAGAATTTAATGCGCCAAAGCTAAGCGGGGACCTGCAAATCTTTGATAGTTTAGACCAGCATTTCCCAATCACCGACCAGGCCTTTCGGCAGGGATCGGTCGACCTGGCGACGGTGCGTGATAGCATTGCCCAGTCTGAAGGAAATAATGAATAGGGTCGTAATATATTGGGCGGCAAGTGTTCTGAAAATCCGAATACTTGCCGCCCAATTTTTGGATTCACGGTGGGAAGGCAATGTGTTTTCCCTTTGACAGCCCCTCTGAGAACAGCTAAGCTTAAGTAGCTGGTTAATTTACTTAAATTAGCTAATTATTCGTGAAAAGAGGTTTACATACTGCAGAAAATACAGTATCTTGTCTATATAGACAAACAAATATCTATAATTTAACAATAAAGTTCGTGAATGTTGAAAGGGGACGGTTGCGATGATGACGGATATCGAAATTGCTGACCAAGCGGAAATGAAGCCGATTAAGGAAGTAGCTGCACAAATTGGCCTAGGCGAGGATGATATTGAGCAATACGGTAAGTACAAGGCCAAGATCACTTTGCCAGTTAAAGCCCACCCAGACAAGAAGCATAAGCTGGTATTAGTCACCTCGATTAATCCCACGCCTGCTGGTGAAGGTAAGTCCACCGTCCTGGTTGGCCTGGGCGATGCGATGAACCAACTAGGCCACCAGACCATCATTGCGATGCGGGAACCGTCCATGGGTCCAGTGTTCGGGATTAAAGGTGGTGCCACGGGTGGTGGCTACAGCCAAGTGGTTCCAATGGAAGACATTAACCTGCACTTTACAGGTGACCTCCACGCCCTGACTAGTGCCAACAATACCTTGGCGGCCCTGGTTGATAACTACGTGATGCGGGATAATGAATTGGGCTTAGACCCCCGGCGGATTATCTGGAAGCGGGTGGAAGATGTTAACGACCGGGCCCTCCGGAACGTGGTTACCGGTTTAGGTGGCCTAATGCAGGGGGTTCCCCGGCAGACCGGTTTTGATATCACGGCGGCTTCGGAACTGATGGCGATTTTGTGCCTTTCCACTGACCTGATGGACTTAAAGAAGCGGGTTGGCCAGATCGTGGTCGGTTATACCTATGATAAGAAGCCGGTAACGGTCGCCGAGCTCGGCTTTGCGGATGCCATTACAATTTTGCTCAAGGATGCGATCAAGCCGAACCTGGTGCAAACTTTGGACCATACCCCAACGATCATTCACGGGGGACCATTCGCCAATATCGCCCACGGATGTAACAGTGTTCTCGCCACCCAGACCGCGTTACAGTTGGCTGATTACACCGTAACGGAATCCGGCTTTGGTGCCGATCTGGGGGCCGAAAAGTTCATGGACATTAAGCGGCGGGTCCTCGGTAAGAACCCGGATGCGGTAGTGATTGTGGCTACCGTGCGGGCATTGGAATACAACGGTGGTGCTGACCTGGCCGACCTTAAGAACGAGCACTTGGCAGAGTTGCAAAAGGGGATGGCCAACCTTAACCGCCACATCAAGAATATGCAGCGTTACGGGGTCTCATTGGTGGTGGCAATTAACCACTTTGCAACTGATACCGCGGCCGAAATCAAGCTGATTGAAGACAACTGTAAGCAACTCGGTGTCAATGTGGTAACGGCCGATGCCTGGGCGAAGGGCGGTGCCGGTACGCATGACCTGGCTAAAGAAGTGGTTCGGTTGACCGACCAGGAGAGTGACTTCCACGAGTTGTACAGCCTAGACGCCACACCGGAAGAGAAGATCCGGACTGTCGCTACCAAGATTTACGGGGCCAAGGATGTTGAATTTAGCCGGAAGGCCCAGCGGCAACTGAAGCAGTTCAGTGAGCTCGGTTGGAATAAACTGCCGGTTTGCATTGCCAAGACCCAGTACTCCTTTACGGATGACCAGACCCAGCTCGGGGCACCGGAAGACTTTACTTTCCATATCCGGGGCCTGGTACCAAAGTTGGGTGCGGGCTTTATTGTGGCATTGTCGGGTAACATGATGACGATGCCGGGCCTGTCAAAGGTGCCAGCTGCCGTTAACATGACCATTGATAAGAATGGTAAGATTACCGGTTTGTTCTAAGAATATAAAAGCGGTTAAGGGAGTGAGACAGAAGTCGGTTACGACTTCGTTTTCGAACCCCCGCGAGCACAAATAGAGGTCCAGAGTTCGGCTTTGCCGGACTCTGGACCTCATTTGTGTACCGCGTTGTTCGCTTTTGATCTATACAGAGGGACTTATGTCACGTCCCTTTACTAAAAAGACGGTCCTAAGCGTTTGGAAACTTTCTAAGCGCTTAGGACCGTTTGCAGTTAAGGAATTGTAACCGGTGCCAGTTTGCGGGCCGAATGGTGGTATAATGAACCTATCTGAGGATTTTATTTTACTAGTTTAATAATGTAGGGAGGATTTCAATTGCTTATTGATTTTAATCACGCTAAGAAGGTGGCGGCCGGCTGTGCAGCGTTGACGAGCTGTGCATTCCTGCTGTGGGTAAACCAAAATAATGTTTCTGCTGATGCTAATCAAGGTCAAAATGTTACGGTAACCCAGCAGGCAAGCAGTCAAGCGGCCCCTGAGGCGCAAGTTCAAAATTGGGGGGGCGCAAGCCGATCCTAATGACCGGGGAAACTATGCTTACCTTGATCAGGCACAAATTAATGCTAATGGTCAATTAACGGTCAGCGGTTGGCACGCCACCAATGCTTCACAGGATCGTCCATATCACTATATTATCGCCCTCAACCGGGCTACTAATAGTGAGATCGGTCGGCAAAACGTCACTGAACAAGCGGTTAGCCGTCCGGATGTTGCGGCGGCCCACCACGTCTATGGCGCAGCTGCTTCTGGTTTTAATACTAGTTTTGACCTGAGTAAACAGCTAACCAATCTAAACCAGGTTCAAATTGTCAGTCGTTATACTGATGATGCTCAGGGGAATGGTAATGCGGTTGACTACTGGTTCACACCAATTATGATTGACCAGCAGAACCGGGCCAACCTTGACCACGCGACGGTTAATAATAACCACCTCGTATTATCTGGTTGGCACGCGACGAACATGGCCCTGAATAAACCACACCACTTTATCATTATTTATGACCAGACCAGTGGTCGCGAGGTTACACGTCAAGAAGTAACTAACCTTGCTCGTCCCGATGTCGCCAAGGTCTTTCCGACCATTGCTGGTGCCGGTCAGTCCGGGTTTGACGTGCAGCTACCGTTAACTAATATTAACTTCAACCATGAATTGCAGGTCGTCAGCCGTTATTCCGCTTCGACTGATGGTAATAGTGACTATATTGATTACTGGTTTGCACCGCTGACTAATGGAAGAGTCGAAAACTGGGAAAACTTAGATAACTTTGACATTAGTGATGGTCAGCACCTAGTGGTCACGGGTTGGCATGTGACAACCGTCATGCCGTTTGAAAACCAGCAGACCATTCTCCTGTACGATATGGAAAGCAATGAACTATTAGCCGCGGCCCCGGCAACGATTGTGCACCGTCCGGACGTTGCCAAGGTTTATCCAAATGTTCCGGGAGCAGAAAACAGTGGCTTTACGGCCAGCTTTGACCTTGCCAAGCTTAAGCTAGTTCCGGGACATAACTACATTGTTACTAGTCGGTCCTCAACCAATAGTGATAATAACGGCATTAACCCTGAAGGTAACTACAATGATGGCTCCTTTAAGGTGACGCTACCGACGAACCAACAGGCCTACTCGATTGATAGTATGCAAATGACCAAGGACGGTCTGAAAGTTACCGGCTGGATGGCGAGTCAACAATCAATGCACCGCCCATATGCCTACGTGATTGTACTGAATAACGGTAAGGAAGTCGGTCGGACAGCGGTTAAGTTAGCTAGTCGTCCAGACGTTGCCAAGGTATACAGTGGTATTTATGATAGTGCCAATAGTGGCTTTTCAACGTTGGTTGCCCTAAATCCGACGGCCGTCAACGGGACAATGCAGGTCATCTTGCGCTTTACCGATGACCCGGCCGGCAACGGTAACTTTGTTGATCAATATGTTCCGGCGACTAGCTCTAATGCTGGTAATTTTGATAAGGTCCAGGTCAACGGAAATGGTTTGTACGTTTCCGGCTGGCACGCTAGCAACCAAGCAGTCAATAAACCCTACGAATACCTAATCTTCTTAAACCAAAATGGTCAGGAATTATACCGGCAGCGAGTATTAGACATTAACCGGAGCCGTGCTGACGTTGCTAAGGTCTATCCGGGCATTTACAACAGCGACCGTTCAGGTTATCAACTAGGCTTTAATATGCCTGCTAACCTGCAGCACCAACAGGTTTACATTATTCATCGCTTCACCGATGACCCGGCTGGTAACGGTAACTTTAGTGACTACAGGTCTGGACTAGTTTCACTGGGCTTAATGCGCTTGCCGATTGACTACCGGCAACCATCCGAATATGCCCCGTATCCAAACGTTCGTCAGTTAGGTAACTTCTGGATTCATGTCCGGATTGGGCAAAACCGGGTTTACCTGATGGACGGTAATAACGTGGTTTACACGATGTATTGCACGGCTGGTTACTACCAAAACGGTGTCAGCACCACGCCAACGGGAACCTTCTACGTTCAAGCGGAACGGGGGAACAGCTTCTATAACGGTTCTCTCGGTGAAGGGGCTAACTACTGGACCTCGTTCTTACAACATGGGGTTTACCTCTTCCATACTGTTCCAACTGATGCCCGTGGTAATTACAAGCCATATGAGGCTTCACAGTTAGGGGTCAACCAAGGATCGCACGGTTGTATCCGGCTGTCCGTTCCAGATGCTTACTGGTTCATGCATAATGTACCAACTGGAACGCGGGTCGTCATTGACAACTAAGGTCGGTAATATGAATTAAAACTCAATAATGCAATATACAAATGGCGTCAAGCATTCGGGAAAAAGCCGAACGCTTGACGCCTATTTGTGTTTATTGGGGAGTGGCGCGTCAGAATCGCCGGCCCCACTTGTAGTTATTAAAGTCTATTTAGTTGCTTTGCGCTGAATGATTTCTTGGTTAAGCTTTTCCACTTTTTCGTTAGTCAAACGGTAGAAGTGGAAGACCACCATTGCTAAAACGGTTAAGATTACCGGAATAATGGTAGTTAGCAGCTTAATCCCAAACAAGCTGTGGGCAGTCTGTGTTTGGTTAGCGACAAAACCAAATGCTGCCAGAACGTACCCTGGAATAATACCACCGAGGGCCATCCCAAATTTGAAGAAGAAACCGACGATGGCATTAACGATCCCGTTTTCGCGCTTACCGGTTTTCCACTCACCATAGGTAATCGTTTGTGGAACAAGGGCCCACTCATAAGTTTCAGCGAAAAGGATCCCACAGTTTTGCAAAGCGTGACCAGCAAACGTCATGAAAAGATTGGTTGCCGGTGTGCAGAACATCATTAGGGAACCCAGAATCGAAATTATTAAACTAGTTTGCATTAGTGCCTGGGTACCAAACTTCTTACTGATTTTTGGTTGAATTGGTAAGACGATAAAGATTGGTAGTAATCCGATTAGGTTATACCACTTCATTAAATCTGGGTTGTTAGCATTATAGGTCATATAGTAGGCACCAACTGCGCCAGTGACTGACATTAGGCCGAACGTAATGATGAAGAAGGTTGCAAGGATTTGTAACGGATGATTGATCTTTAGCTGACGGAATAGGTCGCTAACCTTGATATTAGCTTCATCCGTGGTGTCCATGTGGATATGTTCAATTGATTGACTAAAGGTAAACAATAGGATTACCGCTGCTAAGACACCATAGCTCATCATCGTTAAGAACCAGCCCTTTTCGGCATGCACACCGGAATAGTAGCCACCGGAATACAGTTTAACAAAGATCGGAATCCCGAATGTCACCAGAATTCCACCGATTTGGGCGAGGAACATTCGCAGCGAATTCATTGAAATAAGTTCTTGGTTATTCCGGGTCATAGATGCATTTAGGGAACCGTAGGGGATATTAACGGTTGTATAGATCAATGACATCCCCACATAAGTAACGTAAGCATAGACTAGTTTACCGACGCTACCAAAATTGGGCACGTAAAAGCAAAGTGTTGCCATGATTGCCAACGGAATTGAAGTGATCAAGAGGTAACCACGATATTTCCCCCATTTGGTATTGTGTTTATCGACGAATGTACCAACAATTGGATCGTTGATGGCATCGATCATTCTAACAACTAGAAACATGGTTGCTGCGTCAGCGGCCGGTAAACCGTAGACGTTAGTATAGAAAAACAGTAAGTACGTGCTGACCGTTTGAATGATCAGGTTTTGACCAAGGTCACCGATTGCCCAACCGAATTTTTCGTGAAACGGCAGTGGCCCGTTGGCAAGTGAAGTGTTCGAATTACTCATTTTTGCCACCTCACCTTATCCTACATTTCTTTCCCAAATTCTAAGAGCTCTTTAACTGGCTTATCGGTCCGCGTAAAGACCGGAATTTGGTTAAGCGGTGTCTTAACAGTGAGCCGTTGACCACCGTTGTAGCTCTTGCCAGTATAAATATCAGTCCATTGGTAACCGGCTGGGAGATAGACAGAACGTTCACTTTCTTTTTCATGAAGGACCGGCGCAACGAGTACTTGTGGACCAAACATGAACTCGTCTTCAATCTGCCAGGCTTCTTTATCTTGATCATAATGGTAGAAGAGCGGTGAGATAACCGGGGTTCCCTTTTCGTGGGCATCCTGCATCAATTGCTTGATGTAGTCATGCATCTGGTAACGGAGAACCATGTACTTCTTCATGATTTCATAGACCTCATCACCATATGCCCATGGTTCGGTTGGGGCACCGGATGGCATTTTACCGCCACCGGTAGTTCCTAGTGGTTTAGCGTGTGGTTCACGATCACCGTGCATCCGCATAACGGGACAGAAGGTTGCAAATTCGAACCACCGGGTAACTAGTTCATGGAACTTAGGGTCGGTTGTCTTTCCACCGAGGAAACCACCGATGTCAGTAGTCCACCAAGGGATGCCGGCGATTCCCATGTTTAAGCCGATGCAAAGCTGGTTACGTAGGGCGCGGAAACTAGAATCAATATCACCGGACCATACTAGGGCACCATAACGTTGACTGCCGGCCCAGGCACTTCGGACAAGGTTAATAACTTGATGCTTGGGATCTTCCTTTTTCATGCCATCGAAAACCATCTTCGAGTAGCCAACGGGGAAGCGATTGCCAACCTCAAGTACGCTGCCATCGTGGTAACGATAATTATCGTAGTCGTAGATTGAATACTCGGGCTCCGCTTCATCAAGCCAAAAGAGGTCCACGCCTTGATCGTAATAATTCTTTTTCAGAAGATTCCAGACGTATTGCTGAGTCTTGGGATTAGTAAAGTCGGCAAAACCATTATTACCGAGGAAGTCCATTGTAATTGGAACCCCCCGTTCGACTTGCGCCAGGTAACCTTTATCACGCATTTCCTGGTAGTGGGAACTAGTTTTATCTACCGTTGGCCAAACGGAGACCATTAGCTTGATTCCCATTTCGTGCAGTTCCTTAATCATTGCCTTGGGATCAGGCCAATACTCTTTGTCAAAGCACCATTCACCAGACTTTGGCCAGTGGAAGAAGTCGATCACGATAACACTAATTGGCAGGTTCCGTTTCTTAAATTCGCGGGCAGCGGAAAGAAGCTCATCTTGAGTCTGGTAACGTAACTTACATTGCCAGTAACCCATTGCGTAGTCTGGCATCATTGGGACAGTTCCCGCGACGGCGGCATATTGTTCTTCGATTTGGTGCGGGGTGTCACCAGCGGTAATCCAAAAGTCCATTTCCTTAGTTGCTCTGGCTTTCCAGTCAGTTAAGTTTTTAGCAAAGGAAACTTCACCAACACCAGGATTATTCCATAAAAATCCGTATCCTTTACTTGAAAGATAGAAGGGAACGGATGCCTGGGAGTTGCGAAGCGCTAATTCTAATTTAGCGTTTTTTAGGTTGAGAAAGTTTTGCTGGTATTGTCCCATTCCATAGATCCGCTCATCAGGATCGGCTTCAAAACGAACATGGAGTTTAAAGTCACCACCGGCGATCCCTTTAAATTCATGCCAATCCAAGTCGAGTGCACTATTAAAGTGGTTCATCTTATAATCATCGGTTCCGGGATCCATTGCGGTAATTCTTGTACGTTGCCACCCCTGCAACAGGAGCTTATTGTCCTGGTTAAAGAACGCAATATTACCGTAAACATCAAATTTAGCAGTGATCTTTCCGTTAGTGATTGCTCCGGCATGACCATTAGCACCAAGCGTGATCTTGGCAGGCTGCGTTTCTTTAATTGGCATCGTCAGGGCGTTTTTATGGCCCGTAAAGTTATCAAACTTAGTACTCCGTACCCGGAAGCTATTGTCACCCCAAGGACGTACCTCAATTTTTTCGCCATTGTTAAGCTGGTATAAACAGCCGTTTTCCTGGTAGATTTCCATGCTTTATCCTTCTTCCCAAATCATTCTTATTAGAATCTATTTGGTAAGCGCTTACGACTTTATTATATAAAATGTGAAATACTGTACAACAGCGATATAATGTTAGATAGTGTTGAAAACGAACTAACCTTTTTCAAAAAAGAGGTGATATTGGTGAACCAGTTTTTTAAATTTAACCTTAAAAAAATTCCGTTTTATTATGTTTCGGGTATCTTTCAAGGAACACGAGAATGGCGGCGTAAGGAGCTGATTCAACCGGGGAACTATGGCTTATTGATAGTTCTTCGCGGGATAGTTTACCTTTCAATTGCTAACCATGAATTCTCAATTCATACCAATGAATATTTGATCGTTCCCCCTTTTAAACCGGCAAAAGGATTTAGAAAACTCCCGGTAGGGACAAAGTATATTTGGATTCACTTCTTTCCACGCAAAGAAGCCCAGATCACGGAAAGGTATTCGCCTGCACGTGTTGAGGAGGCATCCCTACCGCAGCATGGTTACCTATATAACGCACCCAGGGTAATTAGCTCGGCGCTTGAATTAATTAATACCGAAAAGATGGGGAATAGTTATTACTCTGATTTAGCAATTGCCCAATTCCTAATACTCATGAGTGCCGATTACGCTGAGTTAGTACGCAGCCAGCAGAAGAATACGGACCATATTAATGTGGCCGAAAGTGTCCATAAGTATTTGGTAGTCCATTTTTTGGAGATCGATCGCTTAGATGACCTCAATGGTATTTGGGGATTTTCGATTCCCTATTTAAATCGTAAATTCAAGGAAATGTACCATATTTCGCTCTATGAATTCTTACTAGAACAGCGTCTGGAGTATGCCAAGCACCTTCTAGCATTAGGTAATGAGCCGGTATATGTAGTTGCGGGACAAGCTCACTTTCCGGACAGTAAAAACTTTTCACGGACCTTTAAAAAGCACTTTGGGGTAAGCCCTCTTCAGTATCGAAAAATGACTACTAATTATCGGGTTTCTACACCGACATATGATCCGGTTATTCCGGTTTCAGATAAGATAATGGACCAGTTGATGAAGGATGGGTTAAAGTGGCCAAAAAATAAAATCGAACATTAAAATAATATATAATAATTTTGTTCGTAAATATCATTGAAGAACACACTGCGATCTGGTATCCTTAAGGCAGTTCTGAAGGAGGTAGTGTGATGAGTAAAATCAGTGTTGTAATGGGCAGTAAGTCGGACTGGCCAACGGTTAAGGCGGCTTGCCAGATCCTTGACCAGTTTGGCGTTGACTATGATAAAAACGTTATCTCGGCGCACCGGATGCCTAAGGAAATGTTCGCCTTTGCCCAGGGAGCAGTTTCTAAGGGAACGAAGGTCATTATTGCTTGTGCCGGGGGTGCAGCCCACCTCCCAGGGATGATTGCGGCTAATACCCCCTTGCCGGTAATTGGGATTCCGGGCCAAACTAAGGCCTTGGGTGGTATGGACTCCCTCTTGTCAATTGTGCAGATGCCGGCGGGGATTCCGGTAGCAACCACGGCGATTGGCGTTGCCGGAGCTAAAAATGCGGCCCTGTTAGCATTACAGATCCTGGGGATCACTGACCAAACAATTCAACAGCAAATTGTTGACTACCGCCAGCAGATGCACGATGCAGCCATGGAAAGCGGTGCCCACCTTGACTAAGATGATTCAACAGGGACAAACAATTGGAATCATCGGTGGCGGGCAGCTAGGCCAGATGATGGCACTGGATGCTAAGCAAACCGGGATGAAGGTTATCATCTTGGATTCGACCCCGCACTGTCCCGCTGGCCAGGTGGCCGATGACCAGATCGTGGCAGAATACGCTGATGTCAAGGCGATTGAAGAACTAGCACGGCGTGCCGATGTCTTAACCTATGAATTTGAAAACGTGGACCTCAATGCCCTCCGTGACGTCGCCGATCAGGCTTACGTGCCGCAAGGGACCCACTTGTTGTACACGACGAAGAACCGTCTTCGCGAAAAGACCTTTCTACGGAATGCCGGCCTGAAGACGGCCCCGTTTTTGCCGGTACGAAATCAGGCTGACCTACAACAGGCGGTAACCAAACTGGGCTATCCCTGTGTCCTTAAAACCTGCGAGGGTGGCTATGATGGCCATGGCCAGGAAGTTTTACAAGGTGAAGCCGATTTAGCAAAGTGCACGGGGATTTTATCGACCAAGGATGCCATCCTGGAAGGGTGGGTACCGTTTCAGCTTGAATGTTCTGTGATGGTGGGCCGGAATGAAAACGGCGAGGTAACCGTCTTCCCGGTTGCGGAAAATATTCACCATAATGAGATTCTCCACATTAGCATTGTGCCGGCCCGAATTTCACCAGAGCTGCAAGCACGTGCGCAACAGATGGCAGTTAAAATTGCCCACGCAATTAACCTCCGCGGTATCCTGGGGGTTGAAATGTTTGTCGGCCACGACGGTACGATCTACATCAATGAGCTCGCTCCCCGTCCCCACAATTCGGGTCACTACTCCATTGAGGCCTGTGACTTCTCCCAGTTTGCCATCCATAACCGGGCGATTTGTAACTGGCCCCTGCCCAAGGTTAGCCTCTTACATCCCGTTGTAATGGTGAATGTCTTGGGCCAACACGTCCAGGGGGTGCGTGACCAGATCGCTAAAAAACCATACTGGCATTTTCATGACTACGGTAAGGCGGAAATTCGTCATAACCGCAAGATGGGGCATGTGACGATTTTAACTGACGATGTTGACCAGACGCTAAACGAAATTGCGGCCACCCATATTTGGGATAAGTAAGGACTTGGGCGAATCCCGGTCCTGTGCGATAATAGGTGCAGAATAAGTATAGAGAGGAACTTTTGACTGATGATTGATCGTTATACTAGTCCAGAAATGAAAAAGATCTGGAGCCTGGAGACCCAGTACCAGTGCTGGCTGGAAGTAGAAATTGCGGCGGATGAGGCCTGGAGTAAGCTCGGGCACATTCCGGCTGAAGATGTTGAAAAGATCAAGAAGAATGCTAAGTTTAGCGTAGAGGGGATTGCCGAGATTGAAGCGGTCACCCACCACGATGTCATTGCGTTTACCCGGGATGTTTCTAAGTCCCTGGGTCCCGAAAGAAAGTGGGTCCATTACGGGATGACCAGTACCGATGTTGTTGATACTGCCCAGGGCCTCCGCCTGAAGAAGGCCAACGATATTATCCGTAAGGACATCGACGACTTTATGGCGGTCCTAAAGGAAATGGCCGAGAAGTACAAGTACACCGTCTGCATGGGCCGGACCCACGGTGTACACGCGGAACCAACCACTTTCGGCTTGAAGGCGGCCCGTTGGTACTCAGAGATGAAGCGGAACAAGGAACGGTTTGAACATGCCGCCCGTGGTGTTGAGGCCGGTAAGATCTCTGGTGCGGTCGGGACCTTTGCGGAAATCGATCCCTTCGTTGAGGAATACGTCTGCAAGCGGCTCGGCCTCCGTGCCCAAGAAATCTCTACCCAGATCTTGCCACGGGACCTGCATGCCGAATACATCGCGACGATTGCCTTAATCGGCACGAGCCTGGAAGAAATGGCTACCGAAATCCGTTCCCTCCAACGGACCGAAATTCACGAAGTCGAAGAACACTTTGCTAAGGGCCAGAAGGGTTCGTCTGCCATGCCGCACAAACGGAACCCGATTGGCTCGGAAAACATTTGCGGCTGTGCCCGGGTTCTCCGTGGCAACATTGTAACGGCCTACGAAGATGTTCCTTTGTGGCACGAACGGGACATTTCCCACTCCAGTGCTGAACGGATGATTTTACCGGATTCAACTTCACTGATCGACTACATGTTGCGGCGCTTCGGTCGAATCCTGAAGAACCTGGATGTCTTCCCAGAAACGATGAAGAAGAATATGGACAAGACGCTGGGGTTGATCTACAGTGGCCGGGTTCTCTTGAAGTTAGTTAACAGCGGGATGAGCCGGGAAGCCGCTTATGACCTGATCCAGCCTTACACGGCTAAGTGTTGGGCCGACCAGGTACCATTCCGCCCATTACTGGAAGCTGATCCGACGATTCAAAAGCAACTGACTAAGGAAGACTTAGACGATGCCTTTGACTACCACTGGCACCTTCGCCACGTCGATGATATTTACAAGCGGGTTGGCTTAGACTAAAAAATAACAGCTCCTGGCGTTTATTTTGATCGTCAGGAGCTGTTTCAGGTAATTCAACATGCAATTTAATCGTCACTTTTATAAAACTAATAGCTTTCTGTTTGGCCTGGCCCTGGTATTGATGCCCCTAGTTGACCTGGCAACTGATCAGGACCCACTAGGGCGGTGGCTAGACTTTGGTTGCCAGGCGTTCGGGCTCATCTTCCTGGTTGCTTGTCTAATTAAGCGCCGGCCTTAATAGTGGGGTAGTTCTTACCAAAGACCTTGAGCTCCCGGTATTCGCCGTCAACTTTAGAAATGGCCGGCAGGTGGCCCCATTTTTCATAACCACAACTAGCAAAGAGGCCCTGACTTGGGCGGTTGTATTCGTAGATGTAGGCAACTACTGTCTTAAAGTGCAGGTGGGCCTTGATCTGCTGGTCGGCATAATTTAATAGGGCTCGTCCAAGACCATGCCGGTGGGACTGCCGACGAATATAGATAGCGATTTCTGCCGAGTCACGGTAGGCGGGGTGGGCGTAAAAGTGTTCTAATGCACACCAGCCGCTGACGTGGCCCTGGACACAAATTACCCAAAGCGGGTGCCGGGCATCAAACTGGTCAAACCAACCTTGCCGGGCAGCGACGGTGACGGGCTGGCTTTCGTCGGTGGCAATTCCGGCCAGGACCGCCTCGTTATAGATATCAATGATTGTCTGACGGTCACTTGGCTGGGCCCGACGAATTTGGATCTTATTATGTTCAATCACAAGGGATTCCTCCTTGATACGTTTTAATTTACTAGTATTGTAGCGCTAATTATGCGGTTAACCTAAGAATTTTAGCTTCTCATATTCTGCCTTAGAATATGAGAAGCTTTTTTTACGGATAATTAACTGATTTCGAGTCCTATTTAAAGTCTCCTTTCGCCAAAACACGAACTATCTCGCCGAACAAAATACATAAAGTTAGCGTATTATGTTGACACCATTATTGTGAAATAGTATATTGATTACGTAAAAGAGCGAATTAAATTCGCTTGTGTCTTGAAAATATTCGGTTTTTATCAGAAGGAGTCGGCGAAAAGATGGAAAAGTTATTGTATACCGGTAAGGCTAAGCAAATGTGGCAGACAACAGATCCCGAAGTATTGCGGGTCGTTTACATGGACCAGGCCACGGCCCTCAACGGGAAGGAAAAGGACCACTTTGCGGGAAAAGGGAAGGCCGCCAATGCTATTTCAACCCTGGTTTTCCAATATTTGATCCGTCATGGTATTCAAACCCACTTCATTAAGAAGCTGGCCGATAACGAAGAGCTGGTCAAAAAGTGCCGGATGGTTCCATTAGAATTCGTTACCAGGAATATCATCGCGGGCCACTTTGCGAGCCGCTATGGCCTAAAAGAAGGCACTGGCCTGACGACACCGGTAGAAGAAACCTTCTACAAGAGTGATCAGCTTGATGACCCCTTTATCAATGAATCAGCCGCAATCGCACTCGGTATTGCAACGCACTGGGAGCTAGAGCAAATGTGGGGGATTTGCCGCGAAGTTAACACCCTGTTGACCCACTTATTTGCCCAGGCCGGGATGCGGCTGGTGGACTTTAAGTTGGAATTTGGTCACCTCAGTGATGGCCGGATCGTCTTGGCCGATGAATTTTCGCCGGACAACTGCCGCCTATGGGACCTGAAAACTAACGCCCACCTGGATAAGGATGTTTACCGGCGGGACCTGGCCGATTTAACGACCACCTATGATGAAGTTTTGGATCGGTTACAAAAAGCAATTGCGGAGGAAGACTAATGACTAAAGTTCGGATTTTCGTTACCTACAAGCCGTCCGTATTTGATCCCCAGGGGGACACAATTAAAAAGACCATCCACACCTTGGGCCATGACGAGGTTAAAGATGTCCAGGTTGGGAAGTTCTTTGACATTACGGTAGCCGCGACCGGCGACCAAGTAGCCGCAACCGTGAAGGAAATTGCCGACCAATTGCTGGTTAACTTCAATATGGAAACTTATACCTACCAAGTAATGGAGGAAGACTAATGAAGATTGCGGTAATCGTTTTTCCTGGTTCTAATTGTGACATTGATATTTACGAAGCCCTCGCCACGGCTTGCCATGCCGATGTGGACTATGTTTCCCATAAGCAAGACCAGCTGGATGATTATGATGCGGTGATGTTACCGGGGGGCTTCTCGTATGGTGACTATTTGCGGGCGGGTGCCATTGCCCGTTTTGCACCGGTGATGGGTGCCGTAGTAAAGATGGCCAAGCAGGGAAAGCCCGTTTTCGGGACCTGCAATGGTTTTCAGATTTTAACCGAGGCCGGGTTGTTACCAGGGGGCTTGAAGCGTAATGATAGTCAGCAGTTTATTTGCAAGACGGTACCGCTGGAAGTCGTCAATAACCAAACCCTATTTACCAAACAATACCAGGCCCATGAACGGATTGCCCTACCAATTGCCCATGCTGACGGTAGTTACTATGCTGACCAGGCGACACTAGACGATTTGGCGGCCCACCGCCAAGTAGTTTTCCGTTATGCCGAGGAAAATCCCAACGGTAGCCTCCGTAACATTGCGGGGATTACTAACCGCCGGGGAAACGTTCTGGGAATGATGCCCCACCCCGAGCGGGCAGTCGAAGCCATCCTAGGAAATACTGATGGACTACGGTTATTTAAGTCGCTGTTGGAAAACGGTCGTGCACGAGTGGAGGAATAGATAATGAAGCAAGCGATGACACCGGAAGAAATTAAGGAGAAGAAACCCTACCTGGACTGGAGCCTAAGTGAGGATGAGTATAACTACATTAGTGAAAAACTCCTGGGACGGTTACCTAACTATACCGAAACCGGCCTGTTCTCGGCCATGTGGAGCGAGCACTGTTCCTATAAGAAGTCAAAGCCAGTCCTGCGGCTTTTTCCCAACAAGAGTAGACGTGTCCTGCAGGGACCTGGTGAGGGTGCTGGGGTCGTCGACATTGACGATGGACAGGCGGTCGTTTTCAAGGCGGAAAGCCACAACCACCCAACGACGGTCGAACCTTACCAGGGAGCAGCAACCGGGGTCGGTGGAATTCTCCGGGACATCTTTAGCATGGGTGCCCGTCCGGTGGCCTCGCTCGACTCACTCCACTTTGGCGAATTAGATAACGATCAGACCCGGATGAAAGTTACGGGGACCGTTCGGGGGATCGGTGACTACGGTAACTGTATGGGGATTCCGACGGTGGCTGGCGAAACCACTTTTGATCCCTGCTACCAGGGTAACGTCTTGTGCAATGCCATGAGTGTTGGCCTGATGGACCAAAAGGACATTCAAAAGGGGAAGGCCGCCGGGGTTGGCAACGCGGTGATGTACGTCGGTGCCAAGACCGGGCGTGATGGTATTCACGGGGCCACCTTTGCTTCGGCTGACTTTAGTGATGAGCACGCCACCCAACGGTCAGCTGTCCAGGTGGGTGATCCCTTCATGGAAAAACTACTTTTGGAAGCCTGCCTAGAAGTCATTACCAAACATCCCGACTGGCTAGTTGGGATTCAAGACATGGGGGCCGCTGGGATTGTGTCCTCCAGTGCCGAAATGGCCGCGGAAGGAAAGAGCGGGATGAACCTCAACTTAGACCTGGTACCCCAGCGGGAAGCCAATATGTCGGCTTATGAAATTATGCTGAGCGAATCACAGGAACGGATGCTCCTGTGTGTCAACAAGGGTCACGAAGAAGATGTTCGACAGATTTTCGATAACTACGACCTAGAAGCCGTTACGATCGGGCGGATTACTGACGGTCACCAGTACGTTTTACACCACGATGGTCAGGTTGTCTGTGACATTCCGGTAGCCAGCCTAACCGATGACGTGCTGGAAGAGGCCAGTGCCGAAAAGAAACCGGCCCGGATTTCGGCTGCTGAATCGGCACCCGCCTGGCAACCCGCTATTAAGGATCCGGCAGCTATTTTACGGCGCCTGCTTCAACAGAGCACCGTTGCGGATAAGAGTAGTCTTTACCAGCAGTATGACTCGCAGGTTCGGACTAACACGGTTGTCGGTCCCGGTAGCGACGCGGGAGTGATTCGGGTTCGCGGAACACACAAGGCCCTTGCGATGACTACTGATGGTAATGGTCGCTTTGTTTACCTCAGCCCTAAGGTTGGGGGCCAAATTGCCTTGGTTGAGGCAGCCGCTAACGTAATTGCCGCCGGTGCCGAACCGCTAGCGATTACGGACTGCCTGAACTATGGGGACCCGAATGATCCCGAGATTTTCTGGGAACTCCACCAGTCCGTTGCGGGGATGGCCGCTGCCTGCCGGGTCTTTGATACCCCGGTTATTTCGGGCAATGTTTCCCTGTACAACGAAAACAACGGGCAGGCGATCCACCCAACGCCAATGGTGGGGATGGTTGGTCTGGTTAAAAACGTTGACCGCGTGATCCCGATGACGGTCCAACACCCCGGTGACCGGGTTTACCTGGTGGGACGGACCGGCGCTGACTATGCGGGGTCTGAATTGCAAAAGATGCTGACGGGGGAGATCGGTGGTACCCTGAATGAATTTGACCTTGACCAGGTCCACCGCCAGTTGACCAGCGTGCTGGCCGAGATGCAGGCCGGCCATGTCGCAAGTGCCCATGACCTGAGTGAAGGTGGCCTCGGGGTGGCCTTGAGTGAGGCCCTCTTTAAGACGGACTACGGCTTCGACCTCGACTTACGACAAGTAACGGCCAACCAGCTCTTTAGCGAGACGCCGGGCCGGTTGCTCGTTACCGTTCCAGCTAACTTTGCGGCCGCCTTTGAAAAGAAGGTCGGTACGGCGGCCCAATTAATTGGGGCCGTCACTAATACCCACTGGTTAGAAGCCCACTTAGCCGATGCCGAGCTGAATGAGAATGTTACGGAATTACAGAAAATCTGGGAGGAGGCTTTGCCGTGCCAGCTGAAATCAAAGGACTAAATGAAGAATGTGGTGTCTTTGGCGTCTTTGGCGCGCCTGATGCCAGCCAGCTGACCTACTACGGCCTGCATACCCTCCAACACCGGGGACAAGAAGGAGCCGGAATTGTCTCTACTGATGGTCAACAGCTTTACCAGCACCGGGACCGGGGGTTACTAGCAAAGGTCTTTGCCGACCCGGCCGAATTAAAACGGTTGGTTGGCGATTCGGCGATTGGTCATGTTCGTTACGGAACTAGTGGCCATAACTCGATTGTGAATGTCCAGCCTTTTTTGTTCCACTTCCACGATGGTGATATTGCCCTGGCCCATAACGGCAACTTGACTAACGCAGTCACCCTCCGTCGTCAACTTGAAGACGAGGGGGCCGTCTTTCAGTCTGATTCTGATACGGAAATTTTGATCCATTTGATTCGCAAGCACATTAAAAAGGGCCTAATACCAGCACTGAAGGAAAGCCTCAACCAGGTCCACGGGGGCTTTGCCTACCTGCTTTTGCAAAAGGACCGCCTGATTGCGGCCCTCGACCCGAATGGTATTCGCCCACTGTGTATTGGCCAGTTGGCCAACGGGGCCTACGTGGTCGCTAGCGAAACTTGCGCCCTGGATATCGTTAATGCCAGCTTTGTGCGGGACGTTCAGCCAGGGGAGTTGATCATCATTGACCGTGATGGCCTACACATCGACCACTACACCACCAAGACCCAACTGGCCATTTGCTCAATGGAATATATCTACTTTGCCCGGCCGGATTCGATTATCCATGGGGTAACCGTTCATAATGCCCGTAAGGCGATGGGACGGCAACTGGCCCGGGAACACCCGGTGGATGCCGATATGGTGATTGGGGTGCCGAACTCTTCACTGTCGGCCGCCTCGGGGTATGCTGAGGAGATTGGCCTACCGTATGAAATGGGGTTAATCAAGAGCCAGTACGTGGCCCGGACCTTTATTCAGCCAACCCAGGCACTACGCGAGCGGGGGGTACACCTGAAGCTCTCGGCCGTTCGCGGTGTGGTCAGTGGTAAACGGGTGGCGGTGGTCGATGACTCGATTGTGCGGGGGACCACCTCTAAGCAGATTATCAAAATGCTCCGGGCCGCCGGTGCTCGTGAGGTCCACATGCTGATTGCCTCACCGCCATTCAAGTTTCCCTGCTTCTACGGGATTGATATTTCTACCCGGTCCGAGTTGTTTGCGGCCCACTACTCGGTTGACGAGATGCGCCGCCGGATTGGGGCCGACAGCCTGAATTTCCTAAGCATCAAGGGCCTGATCAATTCGATTAATGTCCCGGATGCTGGGAATGCGCCCTATGGCGGGTTGACGGTCGCCTACTTTAATGGTGATTATCCGACACCACTGTATGACTACGAGGCCGGTTACTTAAAATCATTGAACGAGCAAGAACAGCGTGAGCGAAAGGAGCGTGCTAGTCGATGAACCGTTATCAAGCAGCCGGGGTCGATGTTAATGCCGGTTATGAACTGGTTGACCGCATTAAAAAGGCCGTGGCCTCAACTAACCGTCCCGGAGTGGTGGGCGGTATTGGCAGCTTTGGTGGCCTGTTTGACCTGGGGATGTTACACGTGAAACATCCGATCCTTGTTTCAGGAACCGATGGGGTCGGAACCAAACTATTAATTGCCCAAAAGATGGCCAAACATGACACCATTGGAATTGACGTGGTCGCAATGTGTGTCAACGATGTGTTGGCGCAGGGGGCCGAACCACTCTTCTTTCTCGATTACATTGCAGCTGGTCATAACGAGCCAGCTAAGATGGCAGCGATTGTCAGTGGGGTTGCTAAAGGATGCCAGCAGGCAGGAGCAGCCTTGATTGGTGGTGAAACGGCGGAGATGCCAGATATGTATGCCAAAGAGGAGTATGACTTGGCGGGAACCGTGACCGGCGTGGTTGATAAGGCGGCCTTGTTAACCGCCGACCGACCAGCAGCAGGGGATATCTTGTTAGGGTTACCATCCAGTGGTCTGCATTCAAACGGCTTTTCCTTGGTTCGGCAAATCTTATTTAAGGACCACGATGTTCAACTCAGTGATCGACCAGCGGAACTTGCGGGAGCAACCGTGGGTGCGGCCATCCTCGAACCGACGAAAATTTATGTTCGTCCGGTCCTACCATTACTTCGGCAGGGTCTGGTCCACGGGATTAGCCACATTACGGGTGGTGGCCTGATTGAAAATGTTCCACGGATGTTTGCGGATAACTTGCAGGCGGTAATTGATGGGCAAAGCTGGCCCCAGCTGCCCGTCTTTAACTACCTCCGCCAACTTGGTGACCTCCCGCTAGCCGATTGTTGGTCGACCTTTAATATGGGGATCGGCTTCGTGTTAGCAGTTGCGCCAGATCGATTAGCAACTGTTGAAAAGGTATTGCAAGATCAGCAGCAGCCGTACTACCGGATTGGGGCCCTCCAACCACGGCCAGCGGGTGCAGAAAAGATCGAGATTAAGTGAGGCAATGAGATGAAAGTAGCAATTTTGGCATCTGGTAACGGGACTAACTTTGAAGAACTTGCCCGGCATTTCCAGGCCGGTGACCTTCCGGGGGAACTGGTATTACTCTTTTGTAACCACCCGGACGCCCCGGTGATGGCCCGCGCCAAACGACTGGGGGTTCCGGCAGTTAGCTTTACGGTGAAGTCTTGCGGGAGCAAAGAAGAATATGAGAAGAAACTACTGGCGGTGTTGAAAGAGTACCGGGTTGACTTCATTGCCCTGGCGGGGTACCTACGGGTAGTTGGACCGACCATTTTAACTGAATATGACCACCGTATCGTAAACCTGCATCCGGCGTGGCTGCCGGAGTATCCGGGGTTACATTCTATTGAGCGGGCCTTTAATGACCACCGTCCCCGGACAGGGGTAACGGTCCACTATATTGACGCGGCCCTGGATGCCGGTCCAATAATTGCCCAGTGCCACGTCCCAATTCGAAAAGATGACACCCTGACAAGTTTGGAGAAACGGGTTCATGCCACTGAACACCAGCTGTACCCATTAGCATTACGTGAAGCACTATTAGCGGCAACAGAAAAGGAGTTTTAATAATGAAACGAGCATTGGTAAGCGTATCGGACAAGACGAACCTAGTCCCCTTTGTCCAAGGATTAGTTGATAACGGCTACGAAATTGTTTCTACTGGCGGAACCAAGCGGGTCTTAGATGAAGCAGGAGTTAAGACGATTAGCATTGAAGACGTGACCCACTTCCCTGAAATCCTTGATGGCCGGGTTAAGACACTAAATCCCTACGTCCATGGTGGCCTGTTAGCCCGGCGAGAGCTACCTGAACACATGGCAACGCTGAAGAAACTTAACATTACGCCAATCGACTTGGTCTGTGTCAACCTCTACCCGTTTAAGCAGACGATCGAACAGGCGGACGTTAAGCTAGCCGATGCGATTGAAAATATTGATATTGGTGGCCCATCAATGGTCCGGTCCGCCGCTAAAAACTACCGAGACGTCACGATTGTGGTTGACCAGGCTGACTATGACCGGGTTCTTGCCGAAATTAAGAACCAGGGAACGACGACGCTAGCGACCCGGGCGCAACTGGCTGCCAAGGCCTTCCGGCACACGGCTGCTTACGATGCCCTAATCGCCCAATACCTGACCAAGCAAAATGGCCTGGAAGATCCGGAAAAGTTAACTTTGACTTGGGACCTCAAGGAAACGATGCGCTACGGGGAAAACAGTCACCAGAAGGCCTGGTTGTACGAAGACGCCTTGCCAAAGTCATACTCGGTACTGGCCGCTAAGCAGCTGCACGGCAAGAAACTTTCCTACAATAATATTAAGGATGCGGATGAGGCCCTGCGGTGTATCCGTGAGTTTGACGAACCAACGGTTGTTGCCATGAAGCACATGAACCCGTGTGGGATCGGCCGCGGTGCCAACCTTGAACAGGCCTGGGACCGGGCCTACGAAGCGGATCCGGTTTCAATTTTCGGGGGTGTCATTGCCCTTAACCGGCAAGTTGACCTGGCTACGGCGGAAAAGATGCACAAGATCTTCTTGGAAATCGTCATTGCCCCCGGGTTCGATGATGATGCCTACGCGGTTTTAGCCAAGAAGAAGAACATCCGCTTACTGACCGTTGACTTTAGTAAGAAGGATGAAGAACCGCGTCACGAGGTTGTTTCGGTTATGGGCGGTCTCTTGATGCAGGAACAAGATGTCCTAACTGAGGACTACCATGACTGGAAGTGTGTCACCAAGGCCCAGCCAAGTGAAGACCAGCTCAAGGCCCTGATGTTTGCCTGGAAGGCGGTTAAGCACGCCAAGTCTAATGCCATTGTGGTCGCCAATGGTGACCGGACCCTCGGGGTAGGCGAAGGTCAGCCGAACCGAATTGACTCACTAAAAATTGCCGTTAAGCACGCCGGTGACGATATCGATGACCGCACCGTGATGGCCAGTGATGCCTTCTTCCCGTTTGGTGATTGCGTTGAATATGCCGGTCAGCACGGGATTAAGGCCGTGGTTCAACCAGGTGGCTCGATCCGGGACCAGGAATCGATCGACATGGCTAATAAGTATGGAATTGCCATGGTAACAACTGGCGTCCGGCATTTCCGGCACTAATTAGTAGGAGGGTTAGCATGTCAGAACAGGTTAATCTATTAGTTGTTGGTGAAGGTGGTCGGGAGTTTGCGATTGCTAAAAAATTACAGGCCAGTCCCCACGTTAAGCAAGTTTATTGTGCACCGGGAAATGTTGGGATGTCGACGGTGGGCGTCCAGCCGGTTGATATTGCGGAAACTGATTTTGCCGGCCTCATTAAATTCGCTAAGGAACATGACGTAGCCTGGACCTTTGTGGGCCCGGAAGATTGTCTGGTTGATGGAATCGTGGATGACTTTCAGGCAGCGGGTTTAAAGGCGTTTGGCCCGCGTGCCCGGGCGGCCCAGCTCGAAGGCTCCAAAGACTATGCCCTTAACTTCATGAATAATTACGGGGTACCAACCGCCCGCCACGCTTCGTACCGTGATCAAACGGCTGCGTTAGCCGGGGTTGACCAGTTTAGCTTCCCACTTGTGATTAAGGAAAATGGCCTAGCCGGCGGCAAAGGGGTTGTAATTGCGCCAGACCGAGAAACCGCCATTAGGACGATCAAGGAAATGTTTGCTAGCGGGCAGGCCCGGTTGGTACTGGAGGAATGCCTGACGGGGCAGGAATACTCCATGTTTGTCCTATTGAGCAATGGTCACTACCGGATTTTACCAATGGCCCAAGACCATAAGCGGGCCTATGATGGTGACCGGGGACCCAATACCGGGGGGATGGGTGCTTACAGCCCGTTACCCCAACTATCGGCGGCCGCGCGCCAGCAAATCATTGATGAGGTCGTCGAACCAACTGTTAATGGCCTGGTGGCTGGTGAGTACCACTACCACGGTATCCTTTACATCGGCCTCATTATGACCGCGGCGGGTCCGAAGGTAATTGAGTATAACGTTCGGCTTGGTGATCCAGAAACCCAGGTGATTCTACCCCGACTAGCGACCGACTTGTTCGAACTGGTTGACCGGGCACTTAATGACCAGCCCCTGCCAGAAGTAAAGACCAGCTCACAGGCTAGTTTTGGTGTCGTGCTCGCTTCCAAGGGCTATCCGCAAAAGCCGGTTCACGGTCAAACCCTAGGCCGTTTCCCCCAAGTTGCCGGAATTAGTATTGACTATGCTAACGTTGCTGGTGACCAGGACCAGCTCGTCGGGAACGGGGGCCGGTTATTAATGGTGGAAACCTTAGCCGATTCACTTCAAACGGCCCACGACCGGGTCTATGCTTACCTGGCTAGTTTGAACGAACCGGAGTGCTTTTACCGCCACGACATTGGTGCCAAGGCGGGGCTGACGACCGAAAATTAGTCCCTACTATTGGATTTTTAAGCCGGTTGGATTAAAATGGTAGGGTATGCTATATAATATAGTGATTTTAAGAAGAAAGAGGTCAATTTGAACATGGCTAAATTAGTACTTATCCGTCACGGTCAAAGTGAATGGAACCTGTCCAATCAATTCACCGGTTGGGTTGATGTTGATTTAAGTGAAAAGGGTGTTGAACAAGCTAAGAACGCTGGTAAGGCCCTTAAGGAACACGGCATTGAATTTGACTACGCCTACACTTCTGTTTTGAAGCGGGCTATCAAGACTTTGCACTACGCACTTGAAGAATGTGACCAATTGTGGATTCCTGAATACAAGACTTGGCGTTTGAACGAACGTCACTACGGTGCTCTTCAAGGCCACAACAAGAAGAAGGCCGCTGAAAAGTACGGTGACGAACAAGTTCACATTTGGCGTCGTTCATACGATGTTTTGCCGCCACTGCTGAGTGCTGACGACGAAGGTTCTGCTGCTAACGACCGTCGTTACGCTAACCTGGACCCACGGGCTATTCCTGGTGGTGAAAACTTAAAGGTTACGCTGGAACGGGTTATCCCATTGTGGCAAGACCAAATTGCACCAAAGCTGTTGGATGGCAAGAACGTTATCATTGCTGCCCACGGTAACTCACTGCGTGCATTGAGCAAGTACATCGAAAACATTTCTGACGAAGACATCATGAACCTGGAAATGGCAACCGGCCAACCAGTTGTTTACGACTTCGATGACAAGCTCAACGTATTGAGCAAGGAAAAGTACTAAAATATAAGTGCTACACATTGAGTTAAATTAAATAGGCTTCAAGTATTCGGGTGATCTGAACACTTGAAGCCTATTTGCGCTTGTGGGGGTTCTGCGGGCCGTATGCTCTTTTGAATTAATGAAAAAAGTGCGAAGATCTGCCCAAAGAATTGAGCTCTGCACAGGTTGTGGTATGATGGAAAACAAATTGAGTTAAAAAGGTGGATTGTTTTTTATATGAAGAAACAGCATAGTTTATCCTTGAGTGACTTCGTGAAGGATCTCAAGGCCCTGGTGAAGCCACACTACCTTTCAGCGATGTGGCCGATCGGTGGGGTTACCATTATTTACTTTGCCCTTGTTTGCATTATTAGTCTTTTTGCAACCAACGTTCTGCAGTCAATGATGATGAGTGTCATGATGATCATGTACGGGATGGCCTCACCATTAGCACTGTTGATGGGACTTTTGGAAGTACTCGTGGGAATTGCCCTGATTGCCACGCTGTCCTTCTTCTATAACTTTTACGTGGTGGCAGCCCAATATGCCTACCAAGACTACTTGGCTAATCCGGACCAACCGGTAAGTGCTGGTTCAATCTGGATGTACTTTAAGCACCTACGGAAGAACCAACTGTGGCGGATTGCCCTTTACATTGGTCTGTTTATCTTCTTGTGGAGCCTGTCGTTAACCATCGTTGCAGATGTGGTCGGCGGCTTAACACACAACGCCATGTGGCTTTGCGGTATTCAACTGGTAAATGAGATCGTTGTAATTTGGAAGAGTATTGAATTCTCCCAATCTTACTTCCTGTACCGGGAAAAGCAACCACAGTTTCTTGGTCAATCGATGCGGCACGCCCTAACTGCTAGTCGGCGCTTCATGGGTGGTCGCAAGTTGAACTACTTCTTGGTAACCTTGTTGGTTATCATCTTACCGATGGTCGTTTGGGCCGCAATCTTTGGTGGCTTGGCCTTTTACGGTAATTACACCGCTACTTACGTTCTGATGTACATCGGCCTGCTGATCGCCGTTATCGGTCTGATTTGCTACCTACCCGTAGTCTTTGCAACCGGGGCTCTTTTCTATGTTAAGAGTAAAGCGGATGATGACATTGAAGATGACTTCAAGGATGTCTTCAAGCCGGTCGCAAAATTAACCGGTGAGGCCTTTGTGCACGAAGTTTACGTACCTAAGAAGGCCAAGGAACAACCTTCCCCAACGGTTAAACCGGACGATGAAAAGAAGCCGGAAGCTAAGAAGGAAGACTAATCCTAATTAAGTAGCAATATTTTTAGCTCCTAGTGTTCAAAGTTAGAATACTAGGAGCTTTTTTGGTTGTTGCATCATGACACTAATTCCCAGGAATGACTATTGAATCGACAGTAGTTGACTTTTTATAATGGATAGTGAATTTCTAATAGAAAGTTGGATTGGATGAGTAACAAACGTTTGAGAAACACGGGTTACATTGCAGGTGCTTTTATCAGTGCAGTGACAATCCTGTGTTACTTTTGTACGGCCGGACAATTACTGACACATTTAACCGGCCATTCATCACTACTATTTGCGGGCTGGTGGCTCGTTAAGTTAGCGGTTGGTGCCCTAGTGGTGCTAGTACCGATTCTGATTGGGTGCGGACAACGCCATACCCAGTCGCGGTGGGGGGCCACGGTAGTTCTCTGGCTGATTGGGGCACTGGGCTTCCTGTGGGCCAAGTACACGACCCAGCCGGTGGTCAATGCGGCCCAGTCGTCGCCAGAACTTTATGCGGCGCAGGAAATATTCGTGACCTGGTTGTCTAGCACCTTTTTGTTTGCACTGGCGCAACCACTCCAGCGACTACTGCACCGCTGGTCGATTCGCCAACGGCGCCACTGGTTGATTGGAATTACGGTGGCGTATTTTTTGATACGTCTCTTTAATGGGAATGACCTGTTAGGCTTCCACCGGGGGACCAGTGCGATCTGGTTTATCTACCTCTTTGCCGTCGGGGACTGGTTAGTTAATGACCGTGCCTGGTTGGCACGCTGGGCCCGGTGGCGCTACCTGCTCATTACCATTGGAGCATTCCTGTTGTCAGGAATTGTAACCTGGCTTAATATGAGCCACGTAATTTACAGCCCCCACAAGGGATTAACGCCCGATACCCACTACCTATTAGCGATCAACCCCTTCCAGCCACTGGTAGTAATTACCTGTATCCTAGCAGTGGCCTGGTTGGTGCGGTCGACAACGGTTCGCTGGGCTAACGACCAAAATGCTAGCCAGTTGGTTATCCTCTTGGGACTGCTGGGGACTGCACGGGCAATCACACCAATGGTGCGGCCCACCGTCAACTGGTCACTGGCGGTAACGACGGCGGTTATCCTCTGGCTACTAACCCTGGCCCTGCCTTGGCTAGCGGTAAGGTTGGGGCGCCGGTGGCAGTTCCAATTTGATTGGCCGCAGCTACTCCACGGACTGCGTGAAGTGGCCCGTCGCTACTGGCCACTCTTGTTGACTTACGCCCTTCTCTGGCTAATTACTGTAGCGTCATTTGCCTACCTCTGGGCCAACGACCTGACGATGGTCCAGTGGGTTATTACGGAACGGGCCAAGATTGTAACGGTGAACGTCTTGATAATTCTGGCCCTGGTCCTCATCTTGATGGCCCTCACTAACCGCTGGTGGCTCAGTAGCGGAATCGGGATTATCTTCTACCTGGGCTGGCTCTGTGCATCCGTACTTAAGATTGCGGCCCGAAATGAGCCGATCTTACCGACGGATATTTCAGCGGTCGCGGCGCCGGGCGAGTTACTAGGGATGGTTAACCCAAGGGTAATTATCGTCACGGTAGCGGGGATTATCCTCGTTTTGGCCCTATTTGTCTGGCTAGAACACCGCTATGGTAAGGCCTGTCGTTTTAACATTGTCAGTCGGGTGATTGTAGCTTGCCTGGCGGTCGGCTTCTTAGCCTGCTTTACCCGGGCCAACCACAGTAATTCAGTTGTTTACAAACAGTTACAACGGATTGATGACACCCCCTACTTCTACTCACAAATCCGGGGTGCCCGGATGAACGGGACGCTCTTGCAGTTTGCTAATAACATCGACGTTCACGTCATGAACCGGCCGGCCGGATACTCGGCGGCTAGGATGCAGCAGATTGAACGTCGCTACAATCGGGTGGGGGAGCAGATTAACCGTCAGCGGACCCACCGAACCGTTGGGAAGCAGAACTTGGTCTTTGTACTGAGTGAGAGTTTTGCTGACCCCCGCCGGGTACCGGGGATGAAGATCAGCGGTGGCGACCCACTGCCGTTCCTTCACCAGTTTAAGAAGCAAACGACCAGCGGCCTGATGCTGAGTTCGGGCTATGGTGGTGGTACGGCTAATATGGAGTACCAGGCATTGACCGGGTTATCAATTGCCAACTTCTCACCGACCTTGCCGACACCGTACTCCCAGTTAGTTCCATACCAGAAGCGAACCTTTACCATTAATAACCTCTTCAATTACAGTATTGGGATCCACCCCTTCACGGCCAACCTTTACAGTCGGAAGACGGTCTATCGGAAGTTTGGCTTTAATAAGTTTTACCACTTCGATGGTGGGGACAAGATTACCTACACGAGTAAAATTCAGCATAATCCCCGGGTTAGCGATGATTCGACTTATAAGGAAATCGACTTAAACCTTCGTCGCCAGCCTCACGGTAAATTTGTCCAGGTTGCCACGATGCAAAACCATATGCCGTACCAGCCAAATTATTACCGTCGGCGGCAGTACCATGTCAGCGGTCGGGGCTTCAATAATCCTGACCAACAGGGCCAGATTGAGGCCTATATTCAGGGGGTTCACTATACTGATCAGGCCTTACGGGCATGGATCCAACGCCTGGATGCTAGCAAGCAACCGATCACCGTAGTCTGGTATGGGGACCACCTTCCCGGAATTTATCACGGTCTGCCGATGGGTAAGTACGGGGTACCGCTCCACGAAACGGATTACTTTATCTATAGTAATAAAGCCGCCCGGCGGATGAACCATGACCGCCTAGTTAAGCCGCACCAGTTAGTAAGCCCTAATGACTTTGCGGCTATGGCACTGGCTAAGATGGACGTTCAGGTTTCGCCATACTATGCGCTGCTAACTAGGGTGCAAACTGACCTGCCCGCCATCTCCTTGCCGACTAACGGAACTGCCAAGAATAACTCGGCCCACCAAGGGGGTACCGACTTTATTGACCAGCAGGGGCGCCATGTTAAGTTAAATAAGCACCAGCGCCGCCTTTTCCATGACTACCAGTTGGTCCAGTATGACCTAACGGCGGGTCACCATTACCTGCAAAATGACCATTTCTTAAAACGAGTCGCCCGCTAATAAGGGTTGACAGCAACGGTCAAAAGCCGGTACAATAGCGGCAATTATTAAAGGGCGCTGACGTAAAACAGTAGTGGCTAGCTGGACAGATAGAAAGTGGGCGGTTGTTGTAAGCCCACCAATGCTAGTTAACGAATTACACTTACCGAGCCCGTCTAAATGAACGGATCGTCCCGTTATCGACGAGAGTGGTAGCCTTAGGGCTGCAATTCAAGGTGGTAACGCGGTTAAATCGTCCCTGACTTCTTTTGAAGTTAGGGACTTTTTTTATCCGCTGTCTGAGATTTAGGAGGAATAGTAATGAACATTATTGACGATTTGGAGTGGCGGGGTGCGATTAACCAGGCCACTGACCTCAACGCACTAAAGAAGTTGACGGAAAACGATAAGATCGCACTGTACTGTGGGACTGACCCGACAGGCGATAGTCTTCATATCGGGCACTTGATCCCATTTATGATCCTGAAGAGATTCCAGTTGGCGGGCCACCACCCCGTTATTATCATCGGTGGGGGAACGGGTGCGATTGGGGACCCGTCCGGCCGGAAGAGTGAACGGAAGCTCCAGACGATGGACCAGGTTCGCCATAACGAAGAAGCCCTGACAGCCCAAATGAAGAAGCTTTTCGGGACCGAAAACTTCACGATTGTTAACAACTATGACTGGCTTTCCCAGATTAGCCTATTGGACTTCCTACGAGACTACGGTAAACTTTTCAACATTAATACGATGCTGAATAAGGAAGTAGTTGCCAGTCGTCTGGACGCCGGGATTTCCTTTACGGAATTCACTTACCAAATTCTCCAGTCGGTCGACTTCTTACACCTGTACCGGCATAATAATGTTCAACTGCAGATTGGTGGTTCCGACCAGTGGGGAAACATTACATCTGGAATTGACTTGATCCACAAGGTGGAAGGACCAGAAACTAAGGTATATGGTTTAACAATTCCGTTGATGCTGAAGGCGGATGGAACAAAGTTTGGTAAGACTGCCGGTGGGGCTGTTTGGCTGGATCCAAAGAAAACCTCACCATACGAGTTCTACCAGTTCTGGATTAACCAGGATGACCGGGACGTCGTTAAATACCTGAAGTACTTTACCTTCCTATCTAAGGAAGAAATCGACGACTTAGCAGAAAAGGTTAAGAAGGAACCTTGGAAGCGGGAAGCGCAACGGCGACTGGCCGAAGAGGTTACTAAATTTGTCCATGGTGAAAAGGCGGTTGAAGAAGCTGAACGGATTACCAAGGCCCTCTTCTCTGGGGATGTTGCCGAATTATCCGTCGATGAAATTGAACAAGGCTTCAAGAACATGCCATCCGTGGAGGTTGAAAATAAGAAGGAAAACATTGTTATCTGGTTAACGGATAACGGGATTGAGCCATCACGGCGGCAAGCACGCCAAGATGTTTCCAATGGTGCCATCCGGATTAACGGTGAAAAGGTCACTGATCTGGAAGCTGAAGTCGACCCAAGCACGCACTTTGACGGTAAGTTTGTAATCGTCCGGCGCGGTAAGAAGCATTACTTCTTGGCACGGGTAAAATAATTTTTTTGTGACAATTGTTAATAAGAAAGCGGTATTATGAAATCCATAATGCCGCTTTTTGTTTACAATTTGTTTAAAACACAAACGAAAGCCGGCGGTGGTGATGAGAAGTTCATGTTCTTGGCCGACAACCAAAAAAGTTGGCAAATCAATGCTTGACGATGATCGTAAATCCATGTATTATAGTCAACGTTGTCAAAGCGGCAATGTGTTTCTTGAAAAAAATTCTGAAATATGTTTGACATCGTTTTGATATCATGCTATATTATTAAGGCTGCTTGATTGAGCGCTGACAAATAATTAATTAAAATTAGTTGTTGACATTAATTAGCGGTTATGATAAAATAAATTTGTTAGCTGTCTGCTAACAAGGTAGACCTTTGAAAACTGAACAAAGTTTCGACGAATCAAATGT
>NZ_JBJEEL010000009.1:0-19271 GCF_051873035.1 Limosilactobacillus sp. | reverse complement strand
GAGCTGCTTAAAAAGCTATTCAATTTTCTTATCAGTACTTCTTGACAAAGAGCCCTAAAAAAAGCGACCCGGGAAGTAATTCCCGGGTCACTTTTTTAGTTAGTAGTACTTTTAATAAAAGTTACTTTTGCTTTGCGGGGTCAGCCTTGCCAGTAATAGCATTAACACAGTTAACCGCGATGATGGCCATGACGGCACCAATGATTGCCATTAACTTGTAATCGGGCGTCATCCCTTCAAGTTGCGAAGTAATGTAAGTCAGCACTTCGGCGAGAATAATTCCCCATAGTGCGGCAACAATGTTTTTGGATAGCGTTCTCATTAGTTTCATCCCCTCTGTATAAATACTATTTTATCACAACTGAAAAAGAAGCAAAGGGGTAAAAGATAATCAATTCAAGAAGACATTTGTTATAATTTTGATGAAAGGAGTGACGGCAAGTGAATTATGTACCACTGGAGGTGCACAGTAGCTACAGCCTACTTAAAAGTCCCAACCGGATCGATGAACTGGTAACAACTGCTCGTCAGCGGGGCTATTCTGCATTGGCCCTAACTGATGAGAATGTGCTATACGGGGCGGTGGATTTCTATAATGCAGCTCGTCAGGCGGGAATTAAGCCATTGCTAGGTCTCCAGTTAACGGTTCAGCTGGCAGATCCTGACGGTACCCGGCTAAAGGTAACCCTGCTGGCTAAAAACCAGCAAGGTTACCAGCACCTCATGGACCTATCGACACTCCACCAGACTAGTGAGCGAACCCAACTACCGTTAAAGTGGTCGGCAATCAGTGACCAACTAGGGGGACTCTTTGTACTGGTACCGGTACAGGTTAACCTCTTGAAGTTACTCGGCCAGGATGAGTGGCTAGGACCATTGCGATCAGCAGTTGATGCCAATAGTCTTTACCTGGGGATTAACCACCGACTGGATGATGTTGAACGGGCATCGTTACAGCAGTTTTCCCAGGAAAAACGAGTACCGCTTGTCGCCAGCAGTCCGGTTGATTATTTAAACCCGACGGACCTATTTGCTACTAAGGTCCTCCAGGCGATTGGTCAGGGTGCGCAGTTGACGGACCTTACGACCCAGTCTCAGGCCCGGGGCGCAAACTATTTACCCGCTCCCCAGCAGGTGATCGCGGATTACCAGGCAACGGGTCTTGCGGATGCGGTCACGGCGACGGCGACGATTGCCCAGCGGTGTAACGTTGAACTTGAATTTAAGGACCCGGTCTTGCCACCTTTTCCAACTCCTGAGGGGGTCAGTGCGGCGGCCTACCTGCGCCAGCTTTGCTATGCCGGCTTGAAACGGCGGCCCCGAGCGGCTGGCTTTACCGCCGCTGACTACCAGCACCGATTAGACCACGAACTAAACGTCATTCACGAGATGGGCTTTGATGATTACTTCCTAATTGTTTGGGACGTAATGAATTTTGCCCACCGCCAGCAGATAACAACTGACCCGGGACGGGGGTCGGCGGCCGGCTCACTCGTGGCGTACGCGTTGGCGATTACGGAGGTTGACCCTCTCCAGTACCACCTACTATTTGAAAGGTTCTTAAACCCAGAACGGGCACAGATGCCTGATATTGACCTGGATATCCCTGATAATCGCCGGGAAGAGGTCCTCCAGTATGTCCACCAAAAATACGGACACCAGCGGGTAGCCCAGATAATTACCTTTGGTACGTTGGCCGCTAAACAGGTCCTACGAGATACCAGCCGGGTATTTAACCTTACCAAATTTGAAACGTCAACGCTTTTGGACGCCCTCCCCAAAGGAAGTCAGTTTACGCTGGCCCAAGCCGAGGCGGAGTCGCAGCGGTTGCGTAACCTGTTAAATGATCAGCCCAAAATAAGACTGTTATTTAACGTGGCCCAACGGTTAGAAGGACTACCGCGGCACTATTCGACCCACGCGGCCGGGGTGGTTTTATCTGCCCAGCCCCTTCATGAAATCGTTCCACTTCAAGCGGGGAGTGAGGGCCTGTTGATGACCCAGTTTCCCAAAGAGATTGTGGAGGCCCTGGGACTGCTTAAGATGGATTTCTTAGGCCTGCGTAATTTATCGATCATGGATAATATTATCCAGCTGGTTCGCCGACGTCAGCCCCAATTTAGTCTGGACCAGGTCAAATTAGATGACCCGGCAACGATTCGGCTTTTCCAACGTGGGCAAACGGACGGGGTCTTCCAGTTTGAATCGACCGGTATCCGGAACGTCTTGGTAAGCCTACATCCGGATAGCTTTGAAGATATTGTAGCGGTCAACGCCTTATACCGACCGGGCCCACTGGAAAATATCAGTCATTTTATCGCCCGTAAGCAGGGGCGTGAACCGGTTCGGTTGCCGGATCAGTCACTGGCCCCCATCTTAGGCCCAACTTATGGGATTCTTGTTTACCAAGAGCAGGTTATGCAACTGGCTTCCGCAATGGCTGGCTTTACACTGGGTGAGGCCGACCTGTTACGCCGGGCAATGAGTAAGAAAAAGAAACAGACAATGGAGAGCATGCGGGCCCAGTTTATGGCCGGGGCGACCAAGCAAGGGTACCGGCCCCAGTTAGCGGCTCAGGTGTTCGATTACATTGACCAGTTTGCTAACTACGGGTTTAACCGTTCGCACGCGGTGGCCTATTCAAAAATGGCCTTTGAGATGGCCTATTTAAAATGCCACTACCCCACAGAATTCTATACGGCGCTATTAAACGCCGAAACTAACCTGAGTAAGTTTCGGCAGCACATTACCACTGCCCAGAAGATGGGGGTTAAGGTTAACGGTCCCCGGATTAATATCAGTCAGGCGGACTTTATTGCTCGTGATCAACAAATCTACTTTGGCTTTGCGGCCATTAAAGGAGTGCGTCAGGACTTTGTAGCGGACCTGATTAAAGAACGTACCGCCAATGGCCCCTTTACTGACCTACGTGACTTTATCAATCGCCTCCCTAGCCGCTGGCAAAAGGAAGTGGTAATTACCCCCTTAATTTACGCGGGGGCCTTTGACGGCCTCGGCTATAACCGTGCCGAGATGGTGAATAGTCTGCCGAAGCTATTGGCCGGCGTGGAGCTAATCGGAATGCTGGCCGGCTTTGAGGATGATCCCAGTCTCCAATCAGCGATTAGTCGCCAGGCGGAGTTTCCGTTAACAACGCGACTGGCGAAGGAAAATGAGTATCTGGGGGTCTACCTTTCCGGCCACCCGGTTAGCCAGTATCAGCGCTTAGCTACCCGGTTAGCCGCGACGTCAGTGGCTAACCTTACTCCAGGACAGACGGTTACCTTGATCCTGCTTATCAACCGGGTTAAGACAATCCACACGAAAAAGGATCACCGACCAATGGCCTTCGTGACCGGATCAGATGAAAGCGGGCTGGTTGATGTAACCGTCTTTCCAAAACAATACCAGCAATACCAAAACTTATTAACCCGTAGTACAATTGTCGTCGTGACGGGAAAAGTGGAGCAGCGGTCCGGCCATGGGCAGCAGGTAATTGCCCGGTCAATTCGTGCGGCCCAGCAGTTGCAAAAACAGCTTATCCCGGCGGAACGGTGGGTATTACGAATCCCACCACAGCTTGATCAACCAGCGACGACTGGTCGCCTGCACCAGGTAATGCAAAACCACCGTGGGGCGATCCCGGTCCTACTTTATTATCCCCAAACGGATACCAAGCTATTGGAACCCCGGCGGCGGTGGATGAATAGTCAGCCAGCTGCTCAGGCGGAACTTACGGAAATTTTAGGGGCAGAGAATGTTGTTTTACAACGACTGAAAAATTAAAGCTCTATTAGAATCAAAAATAATTTAACGATGATAGCGTTTTCTTGTGAACTTTATTATTAAAAATACAGACACCAATTTTGAAAAGTGCTATTATACAAGTGTGCAAATGAGGGATGCAAAAAGGCAGACCGCAGTTGATGCATAAATGCAAAGGAGAGATTCATTTATGAAGAAAACCAAGATTGTAAGTACGCTTGGTCCTGCAAGTACTGATGTCGACACGATCGTTAAGTTGATTCAAGCGGGCGCAAATGTTTTCCGCTTCAACTTCTCACACGGTGACCACCCAGAACACTTGGGTCGGATGCAAAACGTTAAGAAGGCCGAAGAAATCACTGGTAAGCACGTTGGTATCATGCTTGATACTAAGGGTGCTGAAATTCGGACGACTGTTCAAAAGGAAGGTAAGATCGAATACAACATCGGTGATGAAGTACGTATTTCAATGGATGCTTCCATCGAAGGTACTCATGACAAGATTGCTGTTACCTACCCAGGTCTGTACGATGACACCCATGTTGGTGGTCATGTCCTCTTCGATGATGGTCTGATTGACATGCAAATCGAAGAAAAGGATGACGCTAACAAGGAACTGGTCTGCAAGGTTTTGAACCACGGTGTGCTGGGCTCCCGGAAGGGTGTTAACGCTCCTGGTGTTTCAATCAACCTGCCAGGGATCACTGAAAAGGACTCCAGCGACATTCGCTTTGGTCTGGACAACAAGATCAACTTCATCTCTGCATCCTTCGTTCGGAAGCCAGAAGACGTTGAAGATATTCGGGCCCTTCTTAAGGAAAAGAACATGGAAGACGTTCAAATCTTCCCAAAGATTGAATCTCAAGAAGGTATCGACAACTTTGAAGCCATCATCGAAGTTTCTGATGGTTTGATGGTTCCTCGTGGTGACATGGGTGTTGAAATCCCTGCTGAAAATGTGCCAATCGTTCAAAAGCACATGATCAAGCGTTGTAACGAATTGGGCAAGCCAGTGATCACTGCTACCCAAATGCTGGACTCCATGCAAGAAAACCCACGTCCAACCCGTGCCGAAGTATCTGACGTTGCTAACGCTGTCTTTGACGGTACTGACGCAACGATGCTTTCTGGTGAAAGTGCCAACGGTGACTACCCTGTAGAATCAGTTGCTATGATGAACGCAATTGACATCAAGGCTGAAAACCACCTTTGGGAATTCGGTACTGAAACCTTTGATTGGGACAAGTCCGACGTAACTGAAACCATCGGTTCTGCTGTTGCCAACGCTGCTAAGGACATGGATATCCACACCATCGTTGCTTACACCGCTTCTGGCTACACTGCTAAGATGATTTCCAAGTACCGTCCAAACGCTGACATCGTTGCCCTTACGCCAAACGAACGGGTAGAACGCGGCCTGATGATCAACTGGGGTGTTCAACCATACGTCGTTGACGAAATGAAGGACACTGATAAGATGTTCGACTTAGCTGCCAAGAAGGCCGTTGACCTTGGCTTTGCTAAGAAGGGTGACAAGATCATCATCGTTGCTGGTGTTCCTTTGGGTGTACCAGGTGCAACTAACATGATGCGTGTTAAGACGATTGACTAATTTAATCGTTCTTGATTAAGTTCAAAAAAGAGCTAGATTTATTCTGGCTCTTTTTTCTTATCGCTTAATGACGATGCTGGTCAAACCTTTTGATGCCGTGTAGAATAATAGGCAGTATTATTTTTAAGAAAATGGGGTACAATATGAATTCAGCATTAGGTAAAGTCGTTACGGCAGTAATGATTGATGAAAATGAACAGGATTATTTTGTCCAGCCAGACCGCAATGGTCAAACCTATCGCTTACCAAAAGTGGAAAGCCCACAAGTACTACATATCGGTGGGCAGGTACGGGGATTTGTATACGAAAATGAAAACCACCAGCTGCAGATGACCTGTGCCCACATTCCAACGGTTCAAGTTGACCATTACGATTATGGTACCGTGGTCAGCGTCCGCCGGGACCTCGGAGTATTTGTTGACATTGGCTTACCGAATAAGGATATTGTGGTGTCCTTAGATGATTTACCGGAGCTTAAGCACTTGTGGCCACAACCAGGGGACCGGCTATTACTATCCCTAACGGTTGATGATAAGGACCGGATTTGGGGTAAGCTCGCTGATGATGCAATTTATCAAACCATCACTTCCGCCCCGTCGAAGCGCGAATTGAACAAGAACCTCATGGCGACGGTTTACCGTTTAAAATTGAACGGGACGCATGTGATCACGGATAACTACGAACTCGGGTTTATCCACCCTAGTGAACGTGACCAGGAGCCACGTTTGGGACAACGAGTTCGGGCGCGGGTAATCGGCCTGTCCTCACACGGTAGCTTGAACCTCTCCCTTAAGCCCCGGGCCTACCAGGCAATTGGCGATGACGCCGCAATGATCCTAACGATGCTTAAACATGACCTAAACCACCGCCTTCCTTACACTGATAAGTCTGACCCCCAGGTTATTCGGGAGGTCTTTGGTATTAGTAAGGGACAGTTTAAACGGGCGGTTGGTCACCTGCTAAAAGAACGGTTAGTTAAAGAAGAAGGCGGCCAGCTAATCTTAATCGGTGAGGAAGGGTAATATGGAGACGGCCGTTACTGACTATTTAGCATACCTGGCACGTGACCAGGGTCGTTCGGCGAATACGGTGGCTAGTTACCGCCGCGACCTCAAGCGGGCACGAGCTTTTTTTAAGCAGCAGGGGGTTGATGACTGGGAAGCAGTTGACCAGTATATGGTTTTGAACCTAGTGGCTAGTCAGCGCCAGGCCGGCCGGTCAACGGCAACCATCAACCGTCTATTGTCAGTCTTGCGCCAGTTCTACCACTACCTGATCCGCCACCACCAGGTTCAAGTTAATCCCATGGAACTAGTGGATAATGAACAGCCGTCAGCCCGGAAGCAGCCGGTTATTTTAACGGAAGAAGAGGTTCACCGTTTATTAACGACTCCAGCGGCAGGTGACCGGTTGGCCAATCGTGATTACGCACTGATGTCGTTAATGGCCGCTACTGGAATGCGGGTAAGTGAGGTCGTAAACCTGCAGCTAGCAGACCTCCACCTGGATATCAAAATGGTACGGTTAGGCAATGGCAGTAAGCGGGAACGCTTAGTACCAGTCAGTACAGCAGCGGTGGCGGCCTTAAACCACTATTTAACTGCTGTTCGTCCCCAGTTAGCAGCGAACGGGGAACAGGCCGTCTTTGTGAATGCCCATGGACATAGCCTAAGCCGGCAGGGAATTTGGAAAAACCTTAAGGGCCGGGTGACGGCGGCGGGGATTACTAAGGCGGTCACTCCCCAAACCCTTCGCTATTCCTTTGCGGTTCACCTGTTACGAAATGGTGCCGATAGCCGACTGCTACAGGAAATGCTTGGCTACAGTGAAATGCGGATGTTGCAGCCATACTTAAAGATGTCGGTTAAAGAGCTAAGCTTGAATTACCAACAACATCAACCATGGAAGTAAGGAGTGAAGTGCGTGTTAGTTCGGTATCGAAAAGACTATCAAAAAATTGCGATGGGCCTGCTATCACTAGTACCAGAATTACGCAATTATAACCGCTTTAATGAGGAACTAACGGCGGCGTTGGCAAATGATTATCCCATTTACCTTTGGAAAGACCAGGAGGATAACCACTTCATTGCCGTCGCAATTGTCGAAGAAGGGGAGTACTCTTTACTCTTACGCCGGATTTCGTTTACGCCCAGTGAACGTTCGGGGCGCAATGTATTTGACCTGTTGACCGCTCTTCAGGAACGTTATCCGGGAAAGCGCCTGATGGGGACCCTGCGCAACCAGCCACTAATTACTACTTGGGAGCGGTACCATGAGCGATAAACCACTGACCAACTACCCTTATCAACCAACTATTAAAATCGAAGACTTTGAAGGCCCCCTGGACCTGCTACTACACCTTATTCGGGAAAATAAGATGAACATTTATGACATTAAAATGGTGCCGATTACCAGTCAGTACCTCGACTTCTTACGTCAGCAGCAGGCCCACCAGTTAGAGGTGGCCGGTGATTACTTTGTAATGGCGGCAACGCTGATGAACATTAAAAGTCAGATGCTGCTTCCCCAGACCGAACCGGCGGATGAGGAGCCGGTGGCGGAAGATGATCCCCGTGCCGAGTTGGTAGAGCAACTCCTAGAGTACCAGCGCTATAAGCGAGCGGCTGACCAGTTAAAGGATAAGGAAGAGTACCGTCGCCAGGAATATACCCGGCCAGCAATGCATGTTCCGCGGGAATTAGTTAGTACGCAGGTCGCCCCCGGGGTAACGATTGACCAGCTCCAGGCGGCCTTTAAACGGGTCCTGATCAACCACCGCTTAACCCAACCGGTGGTTGAAACGGTGGCGGCCGAACGAATTAGCGTAGTGGAACGGATGGCGACAATTGTTAAGCGGGTTAAACAACGCCCCACCGCGTTTACCAGCCTTTTTGCGGATGATAGTAGCCGGGAACAATTGGTAACGACCTTTTTAGCAATTCTTGAATTAAGTAAACACCGGCGAATTATTCTTAACCAGGCAGCATTGTTTGGACCAATTATTTTAGTGGAGGGACCACAGATTGACGAAGACGACCAATCAAGCACGGATTGAAGCCCTGTTATTTATTAGTGGGGATGAGGGGATCAGCCTCGGTGCTTTGGCTAAAATCACCGGCTTTATGAAACCGGCATTGCGAAAAATTCTTGATGACCTAGCCCAAAAGTATCAGGCGGATGCCGACTCGGCATTAGTCTTGCTACAAAGTGACGAGACTTATCGACTGGCCACGAAGGCGAGCCTGGCCCCCATAATTAAGCGCTATTTTGAGGTGCCGTTGACCGTTCCCTTGACCACGGCACTATTAGAAACACTGGCCATCATCGCTTATCGCCAGCCGATTACGCGTTTGGAGATTGATAATATTCGGGGCGTGCAAAGTTCCGGAGCAATTCAAAAACTAATGGTACGGGGGCTAGTCGATACAAAGGGGCGGTTGGATGCCCCCGGTCGGCCATTTTTGTATGTAACGACGACCAACTTCCTGGATTACTTTGGCTTAACGTCATTAGCAGCGCTGCCGCCGCTTCCGGAAGAAAAAGACTTAGATGAAGATAACCTTAGCGGAGACCTTTTCTTAGCGGCTCTGCAATCACGAAATCAACAGCAGGGGGATGAAAAATAAATGGAACGATTACAAAAAGTAATGGCTGAAGCCGGCGTGGCCTCACGCCGGGCTTCGGAAAAGTTAATTGCGGCTGGTTACGTCACGGTTAACGGGCAAACGGTCACCACTTTGGGAACTAAGGTTAGTGCTCAAGACAAGGTAGAAGTCGACGGTGTCCCACTTCACCGCGAGAAGGCGGTTTACTATTTGCTAAACAAGCCCCGGGGAGTAATCTCCAGTGCCCATGATGAAAAGGGGCGCCGCACGGTGGTGGATATCCTAAGGGATGATGAAATCCAGGAGCGGGTTTACCCGGTGGGCCGGCTAGACTATGATACAACGGGAATCTTGTTGTTAACGAATGATGGGGACCTTGCTAATAAGTTAATGCATCCTAAGTATGAGGTTGCTAAGACCTATATCGCCAAGGTGAAAGGGCTAGTCAGCAATGATGACCTCAAACAGCTCCGGTTAGGAGTAAAAATTGATGGTCGGCGGACCAAACCAGCCAAAAGTCGATTGAAGGAAACTGACCGGGTTAAAAAGACTAGTATTGTCCAATTGACGATCCATGAGGGACACTACCACCAGGTTAAACGGATGTTTGAGGCGGTGGGCCACCCGGTAATTAAGCTCCACCGAGAGACGTACGGTCCCCTTAATCTGCAAGGACTTCAACCCGGTGAATTTCGCGAATTAAAGCCGGAGGAAGTTCGGCAGTTGAAGCAGCACTAACTGCTGATGATTAATAGTTGTGACCGGACATAAACGATGTTAAAATAGAACTTGTAAAAGTTTACACAATATTAATCGTTTGTCTTCAAGGCGTGGTGTAATTCCCGACCGGCGGTGACAGTCCGCAACCTGCTATTAAGTTAGCAGCCGACCTGGTGAAATCCCAGGGCCGACAGTATAGTCTGGTATAAAGAAGATTCCTGTATTAAATACACTTCTAAAATAAGTGGCGTTGCTGACAAACATCTGCTTAGTCGGCAACGCCTTTTTTAGTACGGGGAGGCCCAAATGAAGACAATCTCAAACTGGAGGTTGTTTAAAATGACGATGTCACATCAACGAATTCAACGCCTGGTGGGGGTAGCATGTTTAGGGGCCCTGGCTTTTATTTTAATGCTGTTTGAATTCCCCATTATCCCGGTTGCGACGTATTTAAAGATCGACTTTTCCGATATCCCAGTCCTCCTCGGGGGGTACATTTATGGCCCCTGGTCGGGGATTGTCGTGGCAGTAATTAAGTGTTTGCTGCACGCGATGGTGAACGGCTTTTCGATTGGTGATTTAATCGGGGTCATGAGTGATTTCATTTCATCGCTGGCGTTGTTGTTGCCGTTTTGTTATGTATGGCGTCACCGGGACTGGTCATTTAAAAAGCAAAACCTCCTGGCAATTCCATTAGCAACGGTAACGTTAACGGTTGTAATGTCCCTGCTTAACCTCTGGGTACTGACGCCACTGTATATGTCCGTTTGGCATTGGCAATCATCAATGCCGGTGGCGCAACTAGTTGCGTTGGGGGTCTTACCGTTTAACCTGATCAAGGGAATTATAGTAACCAGTGTTTTTGTACTAATCGCTAGTCGTTTGCAACAGTGGTTAGCACGTCATCGTCTCTGATACTAACGTTATATTTAAGGGTCCAGGCAACCGTGGCTGGACCCTTATTGTGTTTAATGAATTTTTTCGTGCCTAAGGGCGGCCTTTAGCGTACTATAAAGTAGTGGAAAGTGAAGGAGGGGGTTAATCGTGAATACTTATTGGTTGCGACTGTGCAGTTACCAGCAGCCCCGCCGGGTACGGGTGATTGAAAACCTCCTTACCAACCGTCGTACGGTGGCCAACCTGTTTTGGGCCCAGCAATACGGCTTGTTGCAATGGCTCGGCGCCCGTCGCACGGCCCAGCAGGATCAACTAGATGCCGAATTACAAACACTCCAGCGGGCAGGGTTATTACTGGTTGATGACCAGGGACAGGTTAAACTGACCGCGACCGGAGTGAGCTATCAAGAACAACACCCCGACCAGTACCAACCCCACTTTTACGACTGGTACTGGTTGGCCAATACCCGCCGGGTGCAGTACCGCTTTTTGTTAGCCTGTCAGGTAGTATCGGAATTGGCCTACCATAATCACCGGTATGTACCGTTGACCATCCCGCTGATTGACCAGGAGGCGGTCCGGGGATGGTTTCACCATTACTATTCTCCCGCCTTCGTTCAGCAGATTTATGCCGAACTCCACCTGCTGATAGGTAGCCTGGAAAGCGAGGAGGGTATTTTAGCACCGGCACTGGTAAACCTGCTAATTGGACACGGGCAGTCGGGATGGACACTGGATCAACTCAGCCAGCACCTTAAACTAGCGATTAGTGACACGCTCGTCTTGGAGCATGATTTATTTTTAGCGGTAAGTGCTTTTAGTAAGCAGACGACGGGACCAATAGCCCACCTGATTAAGCCGCTCCTTGCTACGTCACCGCTATCGTCAAGCAGCCAGGAAACCCTCCAAATGTTCAATCATGGTGTTGACTTGGTAACAATTGCTGACCGTCGCCGGTTAAGGTTGAGTACCGTTCGGGAACACCTTTTAACGGCCGCAATCTTGCTTCCCCAGGGGCTAGATTGGTCGCGGCTATTACCTAAAGCGTCGCGTCAATTTCTAGAACAGCACTATACTGGTGAGGTAACTGCCTGGCGGTTCCATCCTTGGGCCACTGATAGCAACCAGGACTTCTTTTACTTTCGGCTTTACCAAATCATTCAAGGAAGGCGCCATGATGGATGAAACACAACTCTATAATGCGTTAAACAAGTACTTTGGCTTTACCAAATTTCGGGATGGTCAGCTGGCGACGGTTAAGGCTCTTTTAACGGGGCACAATACCCTAGCAGTTTTACCTACCGGGGGTGGTAAATCATTGCTCTACCAGTTACCGGCCTACTTACTTCCCGGAGCGGTACTGGTGGTTTCACCCTTAATTTCACTGATGCAAGACCAGGTTGACCGGCTCCATCGTAATGGTGAAAAGCGGGTTCTGATGTTAAGCGGCCGGGGGCAGGGCCCTGCCTGGCAACTTCAGCTCCGCCGGCTAGCGGGCGCTAAATTTATTTTTGCCTCGCCGGAACTGCTCGCTAATCCGGCGGTAATTAGGGCCCTACAGGCAATTCGGCTCAGTTTGTTAACCATTGATGAGGCCCACTGTATCTCACAGTGGGGCCCCGATTTTCGTCCGGAGTACCTCCTGTTAAAGCAGCTCCGCCAGCAACTAGATACCCCCTTGACCCTCTTATTAACGGCCACGGCAACGCCGCGGGTACGACAGGATATTTTGGCCAAGGTAGGGCTAGCGGCAAATGAGGTCACGGTTGTCCGGCGGTCGGTAAACCGGCCTAACCTCTTTTTAGCAGTCCAGGAACTGGCCAATGACGGTGATAAGCGGGCGGCCCTTTTAAAACTGGTGACCCGCTTGCCAGGAGCGGGGATTATTTACTTTGCTAGTCGGCGGTTAGCGACGGATATGGCAGAATGGTTACGGGAAAATAGCTCGTTAAAAGTGGCGGCATATCATGCTGGAATGTCACCGGCAGACCGTTTTCGCGTCCAGCAGCAGTTTATGGATGAGCAATTACAGCTAGTTTGTGCGACCAGTGCCTTTGGGATGGGAATCGATAAGGCCAACATCCGTTTTGTTG
Source organism: Limosilactobacillus sp. (assembly GCF_051873035.1). Lineage (GTDB taxonomy): Bacteria > Bacillota > Bacilli > Lactobacillales > Lactobacillaceae > Limosilactobacillus. Next base: position 6,579 of record NZ_JBJEEL010000009.1, on the reverse strand, counting down.
TCCACTACCACCTTCCGACAAACTTGGAGGGGTATGTTCAAGAAATCGGGCGGGCGGGCCGTGATGGTAAACAAAGTGTGGCGGTGATGCTCTATTGCCCTGGGGATGAACAATTGGCCCGGCAGCTAACCCAGGTAGACTTCCCCTCGGCCGAACGGTTTAACCGGGTTCAGGCGGGGAAACTGCCGGTTCAAGCACTGGGAGAAAATTATGAACTATTTGACTTCTATCGTCAGCACCATTACCAGTACGCGCAGTTAAAGAATATTTTCAAACAACGGCGGCGGCAGGCTGATTGGCAGCTCCGGCAGGTGCAGGCGTATCTTACACTCACCACTTGTCGGCGCCGGTTTATTCTGGACTATTTTGGTGAATCAGCCATTGAGCAAACTCACTGCTGTGATATTGATGAGCCAACCTGGTTAACAGCACCGTTATTGCCGCTCCGGCAGGCAGTTGAGGCGGCACCTAGACCTGTCCATTGGGACAAGCAACTGCGCAATTTGTTAAATCTTGCTTAAGAATAATCACATCTAGACAAGCAGTAAAATTGTGCGCTACAATCAAAATGTTAACTTTAGAAACGAGGGGAGGTTAAGCCGTGAGTGAGAAGCGTGAAGAAACTCGCCAACAAAATGATGAGTTGTGGGATAAGAAGTTCACTGATACCGAAGACTTCGATAGTACGGGTCATCTTTCCAGGACAGAACGGCGGAAACAAGAAACGCATAGCTCAACCATTACCACCGTTTTAATTGTGCTGATTATTGTACTAGCGGCAACACCGCTGGTCTACTGGATTAATAACAAGCAGTCGTTTAACCATCCGGTACGGACAGAACAAACGGCGTCAGTGAGTAGTAAGAAAAGATCAGCCCATCGGGTAACCAGTACTAGTCATCGTCATTCAACAACCAGTAGTCAGAAGCGGACCAGTAGTTCGCTTAGTAACAGCTATTCGACGGCGACCAGTTCGAGCGTCAAGCAAAATCAAATGACGGTTAGTAGTAGCCAGGTCAGTCGGGTCAACCATCAGTACGCAACGGTCCAGCGAGGTGATAGTCTCGCCCGGGTTGCGGCCAGAAATGGGATGACCGTGCAGGAACTAGCCCGGCTTAATAACATGACAGTTAATTCACCAATTCACCCGGGTCAACAGATCCGGGTACGTTAGATTAGGGAGTGGAATTAGAATATGGAAAACGGAATCCAAGTCGCAATTGATGGTCCAGCATCAGCCGGCAAGAGTACGGTCGCCAAGTTGGTTGCCAAACGGTTCCAGTATGTTTACTGTGATACGGGAGCAATGTACCGGGTTGTTACCCTAGCAGCTCTGCAAAAGGGAATCGCCATGGAAGATACCGATCAAATTAGTCGCCTGGCTGGTCAAATTAAGATTAGTTTTGCGCCAGGTGATCCGGAACAAAAGGTCTTCTTGGATGGTCATGAAGTAACGACCGCAATTCGGCAGGCCCAGATTGACCAAAACGTTTCTGCGGTGGCAGCTATTCCGGCAGTCCGCCAGGAAATGACCAACCAGCAGCGCCAAATTGCTAGTCATGGTGGGATCGTAATGGATGGTCGTGATATCGGTACGACGGTTCTTCCCGATGCACCGGTTAAGATTTTTATGGTTGCGACCGCCTATGAACGAGCCCGGCGGCGCTACGTTGAAAATAAGGCGAAGGGGATTGAAACGGCCTCGTTAAGCGAATTACAAAAGGAAATTGAACTCCGGGACCAAAAGGATTCGTCACGGAAGGTATCACCGTTAACCCAGGCACCGGACGCCATTCGGCTAGATACAACCGATTTGACGATTGACCAGGTTGTTGACCGGATTTCAGCAATCATCAAAAAAACTCTGAATGAATTGGGTTAAACACTGGAAAAGCAGTAAATTTTCTAGTAGAATAATAGCCAGAGTTGATTGTTGCAAGGAGGATTTTTTTTAATGGCTGAAAACAACGAAAACAAGAACGATATGTTAAAAGCACTTGATAGCATCGAAACTGTAAAGGTGGGCGATGTTGTTAAGGGTGAAGTATTGGCAATCGATGATGATCGCCAAGCTATCGTTGGTATTAAAGATGCAGGGGTTGAAGGTGTCGTCCCTGCTAAGGAATTATCAACCAAGCCAGTTGAAGACATCAATGATGCAGTTAAAGTAGGTGACGAATTAGACTTAGTTGTCATCTCCAAGATTGGTAACGATAAGGAAAATGGTAGTTACTTACTTTCTCACCGTCGTCTTGAAGCCCGGAAGGTCTGGGATGACATCCAAAAGAAGTTTGACGATGGCGAAACCATCACTGCCAAGGTAACCCAAGCAGTTAAGGGTGGTTTAGTTGTTGATGCTGGAGTACGTGGCTTTGTTCCTGCTTCAATGATCACCGACCATTACGTTGAAGACTTGAACCAATTCAAGGGTCAAGAACTTGAATTCAAGATTATCGAAATCGAGCCAAGCGAAAACCGTCTGATCCTTTCCCACAAGGAAATTGTTAAGGCACAACACGAAGAAGCTGCTAAGAAGATCTTTGCTGAATTATCAGCCGGTGACGTGGTTGAAGGTAAGGTTGCCCGGATGACTAACTTCGGTGCCTTTATCGACCTCGGTGGTGTTGATGGTTTGGTTCACGTTTCTGAAATTTCATACGATCACGTTGACAAGCCTTCAGATGTTTTATCTGCTGGTCAAGAAGTTAAGGTTAAGGTTTTGAGTGTTGATCCAGAACGTGAACGGATTTCACTTTCAATCAAGCAAACCCTTCCTGGACCATGGGATGACATCGAAGAAAAGGCTCCTGCTGGTTCTGTATTGACGGGGACTGTTAAGCGTTTGACGAGCTTTGGTGCCTTCGTTGAAGTCTTCCCTGGTGTTGAAGGTTTGGTTCACATTTCCCAAATCTCTCACAAGCACATCGCAACTCCTGCTGATGTTTTGACTCCAGGTCAAGAAGTTAAGGTTAAGGTTTTGAATGTTGACCCAGAACGTCAACGTCTTGGCCTTTCCATGAAGGCTCTTGAAGAACGTCCAAAGGGTGAAGACAATGATAACGGTGAAAACTACCGTGGTCGTCGTCGTTCCCGTCGGAACAACAACCGGAACGCAATGAACAACGCTCCGGAAGAAGAATCTGGTTTCTCAATGGGTGACTTGATCGGTGACCAACTGAAGAATCTGAAGAACTAGTTTCTTCATAACTTAACTTAAAAATAATGCAAAGAGGAAGTGGCACGGTTCGTGGTTACTTCCTTTTTATTCTTTGAAGGAAGGTGAAAGAATGGCAAATCCGGTTGTAGCAATTGTTGGCCGGCCCAACGTTGGTAAGTCAACCCTCTTTAACCGTATCGCTGGCCAACGAATTTCAATTGTTGAAGATACTCCCGGAGTAACGCGGGATCGGATTTACGCACATGGAGAATGGCTTGGTAAGCACTTTAACTTAATTGATACCGGTGGAATTGAGCTGTCGGACCAACCGCTACTAACCCAGATCCGTCAACAGGCTGAAATTGCGATTGATGAGGCGGATGTGATTGTCTTAGTAGTTGATATCGAGAGCGGGATTACCGATGCCGATGAACAGGTTGCCCGGATACTATACCGTTCCAATAAACCAGTAGTTTTGGCGGTTAATAAGGTTGATAATCCGGAACGACGTAGTGATATCTATGACTTCTATGCTCTCGGCCTCGGGGAACCATACCCGGTTTCCAGTGTGCATGGTGTGGGCCTCGGGGACCTGTTAGATGCGGTAATTCATAACTTCCCTGATAATGCCGCTAATGAGACCGATGATAGTATTCGCTTTAGTCTGATTGGCCGGCCCAACGTCGGTAAGTCTTCAATGGTTAATGCCATCCTGGGAGAAAACCGGGTCATTGTTTCCAATCAGGCCGGTACTACTCGGGACGCTATTAATACCCGCTTCCGGTCGGCTGATGGTCAAGAATTTACAATGATCGATACAGCAGGGATCCGCAAACAGGGTAAGATCTATGAGAATACGGAGCGCTACGCTTTAATGCGGGCCATGCGGGCCATTGATGATAGTAATGTCGTCTTGGTTGTCCTTAATGCCGAAGAGGGGATCCGTGAACTGGATAAACACATCGCTGGTTATGCCCATGAAGCCGGCTGTGGGGTAATTATCGTCGTTAATAAGTGGGATACGATTGAAAACCGTGATCACCGTACGATGACGGACTTTACCAACCTGATTCGGCACGAGTTCCAATACCTCAGCTATGCACCGATTATTTTTGTCTCGGCCAAGACCAAGCAACGGTTAAATAAGCTTCCGGAAATGATTGAAGAGGTCAATGCCCACCATGAACGGCGGATTAAGTCGTCCGTGCTGAATAACGTGATTATGGACGCCATTGCGGCGAACCCTACTCCGACCCAAAATGGGAAACGGTTGCGGATCTTTTACGCGACCCAGGTGGCGACGGCACCACCAACCTTTGTGGTGTTCGTTAATGATCCAGAATTGATGCACTTTTCTTATGAGCGTTACCTAGAAAACCAGATCCGACAGGCCTTTGACTTTAGTGGGACCCCCCTTCATTTAATCAAACGACAACGTCAATAGGGAAAACCCTAAAAAAGCTTAAAAAAGGGGAGAAATCTTGCTAGAACCGCTTGCCAGTAGGGTTTCACTATGCTAACCTTAAGAATGAAATGATACGAACTCCTCGTAATTATTTCGTTAATTTTGGACCACTCAAAATTAACATTGAGCGTTAGCGTCTCGGACGCTAATTGTTGGAGGTGAAAATAAAATGGCAAACAAGGCAGAATTAGTAAGCAATGTTGCTGCTGCAACTGGCTTGACCAAGAAGGATGCTACTGCTGCTGTTGACGCTGTCTTCAGTTCAATTCAAGCATCATTGGCCAAGGGGGAAAAGGTTCAATTGATCGGCTTCGGTAACTTCGAAGTACGTCAACGTGCTGCACGTAAGGGCCGTAACCCACAAACTGGACAAGAAATCCAAATTCCTGCAAGCAAGGTACCAGCATTTAAGCCTGGTAAAGCTTTGAAGGATGCTGTTAAGTAATTAACAGTCCTAAATAAAATAGGGCGAGAAGGATTTTCCTTCTCGCCCTATTTTTAGTGGACTGGTATAATGAAGCGTTCCCTTACTGTAACCCTGAGCGGTTATGGTATAGTAAACCTAGTTAAAATGTAACGAGGAGGAATTTATAAGTGACCTATTCTGAAAAAATGATTGACCAACTGCAAGCTGGCCAGTTAGCTGATGCCCGGGGAAGTTTCCGCCAGGCCCTTGCTAATGATGATGACGACATGCTCTTTAGTTTAGGTGAAGAGCTGTATGGGATGGGCTTTTTAACACAGGCTCGCCGGGTTTACCTTACCCTTTTACAACGTTATCCCGACGAAGACGAATTGCGAACCAACCTCGCGACAATCGCAATCGATGAGGGCCATAATGACGAGGCCTTATCATATTTGGCCCAGGTAAAACCTGACTCACCAGCCTACCTCGAATCATTACTAGTAGCAGCGGACCTTTATCAGACCGAAGAGGACTTTGAAATTACGGAGCAGAAACTCCAAGAAGCTTACCAACTGGCGCCGGATGAGCCGGCCGTTGAGTTTGCGCTCGGTGAATTCTATTTCCTAGTGGGTCGTTTTGATGAGGCCATCAATTACTACTTCGACCTGATTAAACATGGTTATACCGACTTTGCTAAGGTCGATATTGCGGGCCGCCTGGGGATGTGCTATGCGCAGAGCGGGCAGTTTAAACAAGCCCTTGGTTACCTCCAGCAGGTTAAGCCGGACTACCAGACTAGTGATATTCGCTTCCAAACGGGCCTGACGGAGCTGCATTTGGGACAGCTAACCGCTGCGATTAAGGACCTCCAGAATTTGATTAAGGATGATCCGCAGTATGCCTCGGCCTATCCGGCACTAGCACAGGCACTGTCTAAACAGAATAAGTACCAACAAGCTCTCCAGACCGTTCAAGAGGGGTTAGGAGTAGACCAGTACAACGAGCACCTTTACGCCCAGGCGGCTGAAATTGTCAGTCACTTAGGAAATGCCAAGTTAATGCGTAAGTACTTAACAAGGGCCCATGAGCTAGCTCCAGATAACCTAACGATCACCCTGCAGTTTAGTAACTTTTTACTCCACCAGCATGCCGACCAGGAAAATGTTGACCTACTCTTACCGCTGGTGAAGGAAGACGAGGTTGATCCCCAGATCTATTGGAATCTAGCGCGGTCTTACCAACGGTTGGAAAACTTAGAACTAGCTGGGAAGTATTACCAGGCAGCAACCCCTACCTATCAGGATAATCCTACCTTTTTAAAGGAATTAGCAATCTTTTACCAAGAAACCGGTCAACGAGAAAAACTACTACCAGTACTCCGTTCCTATCTGGCGTTGGAACCGACTGACACGGAGATGCAAGATCTACTGGATGAATATGAAGAGTTTTAGTTATAAATAAGCGGGATAAAGGCCAGCATGGTCCTTATCCCGTTTATTATTAATGTCTTTAGACCTAGTTGAGTGCGCGAGCAGAGCGAGTGCACGAAAC
>NZ_JBJEEL010000008.1:0-19495 GCF_051873035.1 Limosilactobacillus sp. | reverse complement strand
GATGGGTTTTTCCGTCCACTTAATGTTCAACTTAAATTTTACAATCTGCCTTTTATTATCAGTTTTCCTATTTTTCACTTTCATTTGCCTCCTACTCTGTATCGAGGCCCACTTTCGGTACCAAAATAAGGTCGGCATCGACCAGGACAAGGGCTTTTCGCGGCAATACGAATACTTCGGTCAACCTGTCTATAACCAGGACCATGCCATTATTGGTTACGAGCTATTATTACGTGAATATGACCAGCACCAGCAAAAATGGCGGTTACCAAGGAATGTCATTGACTTTCCTTTGAGTAAAGTTGTTAACACCATTGAAAAAATTGACCCCCAGATTCTCAAATCAATTCAGTCACTGGCACTTAACATGACGGTTAGCCAACTGCTTGATTTCCGGTCTACCTACTTTTTTCAGTGGGTCCTGAGTGTCATTCATCAACGGCAACTGGTTGTGGAAATTGACGCGGCTAACATTCGCCAAAGTGGCTTTCTGCGCCGGCGGTTCTTAATCCACCTATTCAAAACCCTTAATCACGACCAGATTAAAATTGAAATTGAAAATGTTGATTCTTCACACCGGACCTACTACTTACTGCGGCCCTTCCTGCCCTACATTGATTATCTAAAATTTAACATTCACACCTTTCGTAAGTCGAAGAACCACTGGATCGATATCACCCTTGCCCAGTGGCAGCGCCGGGCCCGGCATCACCACATTACAACCATCGTCGGTAAGGTGGAAGCCGCTGAGCAGGTAGCACTAGCGGACCAACTCGGCATCGACCTACGACAAGGCTTTGCATACGGTAAGCCCGAATTACTAAGTAGTCCGGAAAAATAAATTAAGTCGCTAGTAAAAACCACCAGCAATGCTGGTGGTTTTTTTGATCTGTCATATAACAATATTGCACCAGCGTTACAAGCTGATTGCAGAAATTATCATTCCAATAACATTCCGCCCACATTCCCCTTTTGTCCTTACGAACGTGGTAGTCTAACAATCGGAAATTGTTTTACGGATTAAAAAGGGAGTTACGATAAATAAATGGATACTAAGAAACACTACAAGATGTACAAGAACGGTAAGAACTGGTGCTACGCGGTTATCGCTACCCTCGCCATTGCTTTTGGTGCAATGGTTAGCGCACAACCTGCCGCCCAGGCTGACACGGTTTCACAGCCAGAAACGACCACGATTACCAGTACTAATAGTGCAGCTAGTCAAGCATCCACGACTGATCAAACGACCACAACTGATCAAACGGCCACCACTAGCCAGGCCCAGACGCCAAGTTGGCAGCCTAGTGGGGCTAATTTAAACTCTCAACAAGCACAAGCTGCGAGTGACCAGACTAACCACGGTAGCTTAGACAGCTTCAGCATTGCCAACGGTAACCTGCAAGTTTCCGGCTGGAACGCTTCTAACCAGGATGTTAACTACCAACACCACTTCGTCATTGTTTACGATCAAACACAAAGTAAGGAATTAGCCCGGCAAGAGGTTACTAACACCCAACGAAACGACGTCGCCAAGGCTTATCCTGGTGTTTACAATAGCCAATACGCTGGTTTTAACACCAACTTTAATTTCGACCTGACCCCTTACTTAAATGACCAACTGCAAGTTATTAGTCGTTACTCTACCGCAGCTAACGGGGAAGGCCAAAACTATGACATGTGGTTTGGGCCAATTGACCTTGGTAAGTCCCAAAAGGGTTACGCCATTGACTCACTTAAGCAAACTAATTCCGGGATGCAAGTAACCGGCTGGATGGCTGACGATGCTTCCGCCACAAAGCCATTTGCTTACGTCTTCTTAATGAAGGATGGTAAAGAATTGGCCCGGACAAGGGTTAACCTGACGGCCCGTCCAGACGTTGCCCAGGCCATGAACACCATTTACGGCAGTGCCAAGAGTGGTTTCACTGCTAACTTCAACGTTGACCAAGCTCTGTTAAGTGGTAACCTGCAAGTGATGATGCGGTTTACTGATGATGCGCAGGGGAATGGTAACTTTAGTGACCAATACTCACAAAGCTACGCTACGAACGCCGATTACGCTGACCAGTTCTCATTAAACGGCAATACGATTCACTACGCTGGTTGGCATGCCGCTACCAACGCTAAGGGGATGCAACACCAATACATTATTGTCTTGGACCTCAACGGGAAGGAACTCTACCGGACTGAACTGACCGGTGCCCAAAAGAACATTACCCGCAATGACATTACCAAGGCCTACCCATGGATCGCTGACACCGCCCAATCTGGCTTTAGTGTGGATATTCCGGTAACTGATGCTATGCAACACAAGGGTATCCGGATCCTCCACCGCTACACGAGCTCGGCCGATGGTAACAGCCAATACGTTGACTTTATCTCCGGTGACTACTCCATTAACAGTGGTTGGCAGGGTGACTACTACTACAACCCAACTACCGGTCAAAAGGTGACTGGCCAACAAACCATTGACGGTAAGACCTACCTCTTTGGTGCCGACGGTAAGCTGCAAACGAAGCAACAAACAGCTGTTAACCGGGCCCTTTCAATGGTCGGTACCCCCTACGTTTGGGGTGGGAACCGGCCGGGTGGTTTTGACTGCTCCGGTTTAGTTCAATGGGCATACGGCCTTAGTGCACGGACTACCTACCAACAACAAGCACTGGGTGTCCACCACTATGATGTTGCCAACGCTCCACTTGGTGCCCTGCTCTTCTTCGGCTCCGACACCACTCCTGGTCACGTTGCCATCTCACTTGGTAATGGTCGTTACGTTCACGCACCACAACCTGGTCAAACCGTGACGGTTACTACCCAGGCTTGGTACGCCCCAAGTTTCTACGTTGTCCTGTAATTTAACTTAAATCATAAACATCAATCTACAAAACTCCCAATACAAAAGGACCGTTCAGAATCGTGAACGGTCCTTTTTATTGGGCTAGTTATTTTAGTAGTAACGCTTATTCTTGTTGACCTTGGCAATTGCGGCCATTTCATCATCGGTTAACTGAAAGTCAAAGATGTCAGCGTTGTCGTGGATGTGGGCCGGGTTAGTTGAACCAGGGATTACCACGAAACCCATCTGGGTGTGCCAACGCAAGATAATTTGGACGTTGGACTTGTGGTACTTCTTAGCCAGCTTGGTAAAGATTGGTTCATTGATCAGCGAACGGTCACCAGAGCCTAGTGGGTACCAGGCCATCAAACGGGTACCGTAAGGCTTAAGAATTTGCCGGGCTTCCGTTTGGGGGAAGTACGGGTGTGCTTCTGCCTGCAGTACTTGGGGCTTAATTTCCGCAAAGTCTAAAACACTCTTCAAAAGGGACGCGCTCCGGTCAAAGTTCGAAATACCAATGGCCTTAATTTTGCCGTCCCGGTAGGCCTTTTCAAGGGTCCGGTAAGCGGTCTTCCAGTCACCAGATGGTTGGTGCAAGAAAAGCAGGTCAATATAATCAAGGTCTAAGCGGTCCAGAGCCTTATCAACGGCGTCCGGGTCATCGTAAGACGTGGTCCACAGCTTCGTGCTAACGAAGAGGTCGTCACGGTTAACTCCGGAATTCTTAATTCCCCGACCAACGCCATCTTCATTGTAGTAGGCTTCGGCCGTATCAATTAGTTGGTAACCATCTGCTAGGGCTGCTTCCACGGCCTTCTGGGCGTTATCTGGTGACATCCGGAAGGTTCCAATCCCCATTTCAGGCATTTCAACACCGTTATTTAACTTAAACTTTTCCATTATTAATCCCATCCTTTTCGCTTTGTTTGCTTCGATGGTTTTATTCTAATGGCGAAGGCGAAGTTTGAAAATTACCGTTTTCCTATAATGATATACGGCTAATGCATAGCCTAATTATTCCTTACTTAGCTGCCGGATCACCCTTGCTGGTACACCGGCCGCCAGGCTATCGTCAGGGATATCATGGGTAACCACGGCCCCGGCCGCAATGACAACGTTATTACCAATTGTGACTCCCGGCGTAATTGTCACCTTCCCACCAATCCAGACATCATCCCCAATCGTCACTGGCTGGACCCGGGCCAGGCGCTGCCGCCGTCCGTGTGCGGTCAAGGGGTGGTTAACCGTGTAAATATCGGTATTCGGCCCAATCCAGACGTTATTACCGATCCAAACCTCACCAACGTCCAAGACGGTCAGGTTATAGTTAGCCAGGAAATTATCACCAACGTGGATGTTCTTACCATTGTCAAAGTTAAACCGGCTATGGACGACCAGGTTCTTCCCAGCGGAGCCCAGGATTTTACGGGCCATTGCTTCCTGATGTTCCGGCTCATTTTCGGGAATTGCGTTAAACTTCTGGGCCATGGTTGCCGCCCGCAGTTTTCGGGAAGCAATCTCCGGGGCGCCAAAATTAAACCATTCACCAGCCACTAACTTATCAATTTCAGACATTTTGATTACCTCCTTAGTTCGTCATTGCTATAATACGGGTTAAACCATGGTTTAAGTCAAAGAAAAGAAGGGAAAAAGATGCGTTATACAATTGGTGAGGTTGCTAAAAGGCTCAACGTTCCACCGTCGACCATCCGGTTCTACGATAAAAAGGGACTTCTCCCCTTCGTCGACCGCGATCAGGCCGGTCGGCGGAGCTTTAAAGATAATGATTTAAACTTCCTACAGGTGATTGAATGCATGAAGAAGTGTGGGATGAAGATTGAAGAAATTCGCCACTTCATCGACTTATGCATGGCCGGTGACGTTACTCTAGATGACCGCTACGACCTCCTTAAGCAGGAAGAACAGACCGTTATTAAGCAGATTAAGATTCTGCAAGACCAGCTTGACTTTCTCCACTATAAGATGTGGTACTTCAAGACGGCCATTGAAGCCGGAACCGAGGCTATTTACTACACCACAACTAATGAGGGCCAACGGGTCGCCCCTGATATCCATGAACAATACCGGGCTGCCCTAGCTAGCTGCCATGACATCAAAGAACTCGTTGATTTTGAAAAAGACTATCGGCACCACCAAGATAAATAAGGGAGAAATTAGAATGGACATTAAAGAAGTTTCACAACGGGCGGCTAAAATCCGCCAGCGTTACCATGAATTAGAATTAAAATACCACGGCAGTAAGTGGAGTGCGGAAGAGGACGCCTTGGCCTTTTTAACCGATGCCGGAATCGTCGGCCGGTTAGTGATGGACCAACAAGGATGGTGGCCGAAAACCAGTGACGACCAACTCGATTATAAAATTGGGGAATGTATTTGGTGGCTGGCAACCCTCGCCGACCAAACTGGGTTAAGTTTGGAAGACTGCATTCGCCACTTCCTCGACCAACGGGAAAGGGATTTAAAATAAGTAATAAGGGAGTACCCTAAAGCAGGTACTCCCTTATTACTTATTTATTCAAGAAATCCGTTACGGTAGTTAGAATCTCTGATAATTTCTTCCCCTCTAGCATGTGATCTTCCCCCTCCATTAGGTAGAGCTTACTGTTTGGTAAGATCACGTTGTACTTCCGTGAGGCTTCCGGTGAAACGACGTTATCATTCAAGCCATGAATGATTACCGCCTCCCCACCAAAGTGCTGGGCCGTTTCGTAAATTGGCAACAGTTGGGCTGTCCGGAAGTACTGGCCGCTCACGTCTTGACCATGGACTGATACCGCCAACGGAATGTGGTTCGGGTCATACTTAGTTCCCTGACACTCACCGATCAGGGCATCGTCCTTAAGGGTTGCCGCCGGAGCTAGCAAGACTAACTTATCAACGAGGTCCCGGTAATAGCCAGCTAACATCGAGGCCACCACCCCACCTTGGGAGTGGCCAACCAGGTAAATTTGCTTTGCCTTAACCTTAGTACGGACAAAGTCAATAATCGCCATCCCATCAAGGATTTCACCGAGAACCGTCATATCGGCAAAGTCCCCGTCGCTATGCCCACACCCATCAAAATCAAAGCGCAAAGTCGGTAGTCCGGCAGCATTCAGGTGCTGAGAAAGGTCATAGAGGAGCTTGCCGGGGTGGTAGCCGCGGTCTCCTTGAAAGCCATGCATCAAAATCGCGATTCGGTCATTTTGAAGAGTCTCAGTACCTTCCAAAACACCGCGAAGGGTCAAGCCATCCCTTTTAATTGTAATATCCATTTCTAATCAGCCTTTCTGTACTTCTGTAATAATTGCGGTTAACTCCCGTTCAAACACCGGTAGCCAGATTTTCAAATAGCCTTCCTGTGTTGGGTGAACATCATCAAACATTGCATTCGGGTGGGCCGCCGTACTAGCCAGCAGGCCGCGGTTATGAAAGAGGTCGATGATAACAAAGCCCCACTTCTTTTGGAGGCTTTGCAGATCCTTAATCAGGTCGGCATATTTATGTTCTGGATCGGCTTGGAGACAGGTATAAAAAACTAGCGGGCAGTTCCAGGTTACCCGTACATACCGACAAATTTCCTCAATGGCCCCCAGAGTAGTTCCCGTATCAAATCTGTCCCGCTGGTTATTTGCGGTTAACTGGCCGGGGTGCTTACCATGACGATTATCATTCGTCGATAGCTGGCAAACAAAGAGGTCGTATTGCTGGTCGACAGAGAAGTCCTTTTTTAGACGATCAAGGTAACCACCGGATTCTAGGCCGGCCAACGTGGTACCGGATATTGCTGACTTAGTTGCCATAACCCCATCCCGGGCCACCAGGTAGTCAACAAAGGACTTCCCCTTGGCCGCAAAGCCATACGTGACCGAAGAGCCCAGAAAGGCAATCTTCTTACCAACTAACGGTGATGCCGGATTAAAGTCAACCGCATCCGGACTATACTTAGCCGCGTTTCCCTTTTGATAGGCAGGCGACCCCATCATTTTTTCTAAAAAGCTTTGGAGCTTGGCCCCACGATTTTCTTGTGTCATGACATCCTCCTTACTCGCTACTAGTAGTTATTTTACACCTCCTAGTATCCGCCAGCAGTATATAAAAAGTGAGTACGGTAGAAGTCGTAACTGACTTCTACCGTACTCACTTTTTTAGCTTATTTATGCTGTTTCCGGGCTAGTAACCCAGCCGGTCGAGCCAACGGTTAACTTGGCCCCGGGCGTGGGCTGCTTCAGTTCCCCGAACCGTAAAGCCGCGCCGGGTCTTAGCATTCGGGTATTGACTCTTCAAAACATTTGGTGTTTCGCCCAGGCCAGAACCTTCGTTAGTCGTGAACGGGATAACCGTCTTACTACTACTGTTTAAGTTGACCTGGTCCATGAAGGTCCGGACAACCATTGGGTAGGTGTTGTACCAAACTGGTGATCCGATGAAGATGGTGTCGTACTTGCTAACATCTGGCATTGGACCCTTGATAGCTGGACGAGCACCGGAACGCCGCTGCTGGTCGGCTAACCGGGCCGTCTGGTCGTAGTCATTAGGGTAGGCCTTCACTGGCCGGATTTCAAATTCGGTCCCACCGGTCTTCTTTTGAATATCATCCGCGATCCGCTTAGTGTTACCAATCTTCAAATCCCCACCATAAATTCCGCGGGTTCTGGAGAAGTAAACAATCAGTGTCCGCTTTCCCTTACTATTAGCTGCGGCTTGGTGGTGATTATTAACCACTAGGCCACCTACAATTGCGAGAATAATAACCGCAATCATTGCAATCCACTTACGACTGATCTTTTTCATCCTAATCACCTTTCTCTCTTGATTTGTTGCCACTATTCTATCCAGAAAGGGGTCCGTTGAAAATTACCAGATCTTTATAGCGGTATGCGGATAACGCATAGTATTTCGGATAAAAAATGAGCACCGCGTATTCGAAGAGTAAATACACGATCCTCATAGTTACTACTTAGCTTCAATGTAGCCCTTAGCCTTCAACAATTCGGCCAATTCAATGGCACCACCAGCGGCACCCCGGGCGGTGTTATGGGACAGGCCGACAAACTTCCAGTCAAAGAGCTTATCTTCACGTAAACGACCGATGGAAATCCCCATCCCGTGTTCAAAGTTCACGTCGTACCGTACTTGCGGCCGGAAGTCATCATCTAAGTATTGGATAAATTGCTTTGGTGCACTTGGCAAACCAAGCTTTTGCGGCTCCCCACTGTAATCTTCGAGGGCCTGGATTAATTCTTCCTTGGTTGGGTTCTGCTTGAAGTTAACGAAGGCCGCTACCGTGTGCCCATACAGAACCGGTACCCGGAGACACTGGCTAGTGATTACCGGTGATTCTGCCGGAACAATGGCCTTCTTTTCAGCATCCACGTGGCCCCAAATCTTCAGCGGTTCATCCTCGGACTTCTTTTCTTCCCCGGGGATGTACGGGATAACGTTACCCTGAATTTCTGGTGCGTCTTCCAGCGTCTTACCAGCACCGGAGATGGCCTGGTAGGTACATGCAAGAGCCTGGGTCGGTTCAAACTTCATCCACGCTGCCAGGGCCGGTGTATAACTTTGAATGGAGCAGTTCGGCTTTACGGCCACAAAGCCCCGCTTCGTCCCCAGTCGTTCCCGTTGGTACTTAATTACTTCCACGTGTTCGGGGTTAATTTCCGGTACCACCATTGGTACATCCGGCGTCCAACGGTGGGCACTGTTATTAGAAACCACCGGTGTCTCGTGTTGGGCATACGCGTTTTCCAGCTGGCGGATCGCATCCTTATCCATGTGCACCGCTGAAAATACAAAGTCCACCTGACTAGCAACCTGGTCGACATCTTCAGCATCTAAAATGGTGAGGTCCTTTACACCTTCTGGAATCGGCGTCGTCCCCATCTTCCAGCGGTCCTTAACTGCTTCACCATACTTTTGACCTGCACTGTGCTTGCTAGCTGCAACCACCGTTACCTCAAACCAGGGATGGTTAGCCAGCAGGGTTACAAACCGTTGACCCACCATTCCAGTAGCACCAATCACACCAACTTTTAACTTCTCGCTCATTCCAAGGCGCCTCCATATGATAAATTTTATCCTTTTTCTAATTATGTTCTAATATACACTCATTATTAATGAAATTCCATCTTTGTACTAAAAACTCCCGGTACTCCACATTTAGAAATACCGGGAGTTTGTTCGCCCTATTCAACTTTTCTAGTACCAAGCGGGCTTATCACCGTCAGTATTCGGCTTATTGACCCCTAAGTCCTTCCGTACATACTTATCCGGATTAGCAATTATTTCGGCAACCAAATTACCAATCGACTTTCTTGAAACTTCAGTCCCCTTAAAGGCCTCACCACGCTGGGTTATTTCATAATCGACTTCGTCCTTATCGGTCAACCAGGCCGGTCGAATAATCGTGTAATCGAGGTCGGAGGCGGAAACGACGTCAGCAGCCTTCCGGTAGGTACCGAGGTAGCTGTCCGCTTGACCACCACCGAGCATTTCGTTATTCCACTCACCAAATTTACCGGGAACTTCGTCATAGATCCCAATTGATGAAATCCAGACGAGTTGCTTAACCCCGTACTTATCCATTGCGGCAACGATGTTCCGGGCTTGTTGCTCAATCTGTGGGTTCCGCAGGTTAGCATAAACCACGTCCGCCTTGGCAACCGCCGCGTCCAGCTCAGCTTGCTTTAGGGTATCGCCCTTAATCACCGTCGCCCGGCTTTTGTCAACCCCAGTCAGGTTCTGCGGGTGACGCGTAAATAAGAGTAAGTGATCAGTCGTCTTTTCGAACAGGGCCGTAATTGCGTGGCCCGCAATCTTACCAGTTGCACCGAGAATCAAAACTTGCTTTGTCATTTATTCTTCCTCCTAACCTTAGTTTCACTTTCTAGTATAGTAAGGATCAATCTTATTAAAAGTAAGCACTTCTGGGTAAGCTAGTTACGGTGGGGTAAGAAATTAGTCTGCGCCAGTCGATCACGCCATTTAAATTAATTTGCCATATAATAGCAATGTAAGGGGGGGCTCAAAATGAAAATTGTAATTGCTGATTATCCAGAATCGATGATACCCAACCACCAACTAGAAAAGCGGGTCCTAGCGGCCGGACTACCTGGTTGCCAAGTCGTCGTTTATCCTTACCAGGACAACCAACGTGCTGCCTTTTTAAAAGAAATCCACGATGCTGACGCGCTCTTAACTGCCTTTATCAAAATCGATGACGCCGTTTTCACCGCGGCCCCACACCTAAAGATCGTTTCTATCAACGCTACTGGCTATGACAACGTTGACCTCGCCGCGGCTAAACGACACGGTGTCGCTGTTTGCCCAGTTGGCGAGTACTGTACCGAGGATGTGGCGGAATTCACTATTACCACAATGTTAGCCCTGGTCCGCCAACTCAAGGCCTACGTCAATGACGTTGACCAGCGGCACGAATGGCGTTACGACTACGTCCACCCTAACCGGCGGCTCAGCAACATGACGTTAGGGATCTTTGGTCTGGGTAAAATTGGGCGAGCAGTCGCTAGAAAAGCGGCGTCTTTGGGGATGACGGTGCTCGCTAACGATCCCTTCATCAGTAAGGAGCTCTACACACCGGTCGCTAATTTAGTCCAGCTTGTAAGCGTTGATAAGTTACTAGAGCGTGCCGATGTCGTTACTAACCACATGAACCTTAACGAAACCAACCACCACTTTTTCACCGCCGACCGCTTCCAAAAGATGGTCAACCATCCCTACTTCATTAACATGGCGCGGGGGGCCGAAGTCGATGAATCCGCCCTGATAACGGCACTGGATACTGGGCAAATTAAGGGCGCGGCGCTGGATGTTTTAGCTACTGAATTTCCTGACCTCCAGCACAACCCACTAGTCGGTCGGGAAAATGTCCTTGTTACCCCCCACACGGCTTTTTACAGTACTGATTCCGTAACGGCACTCCAACAAATTTCCTGTCAAAATATTGTTTACTACCTGACTGGTCAGCCGGACCGGGTCTTTAAACTAGTTGTCAATCCACAAAAGGAGGAATAAAGATGACTACACCGCAGATGTTCAATACTGGTGCTGAATACGCGCTCTCCATTATTGGCGGTAAGTGGAAGCCGGTAATTCTCTACCTATTGGCCGGTCATCCCCGCCGGACCGGTGAGCTAGTCAAACAGCTGGGTACTTCGTACAAGGTCCTTAGTGACCAGCTCCGTGAAATGGTCGATTCCGGCATTGTTGCCCGGAAGAGTTTTAACACGATGCCGCCCCACGTGGAATACCGGTTAACTGAAGAAGGTGAAAACCTGTACGCCGCCCTCCGTTATCTTAATTACTGGGGTGAACAAAAGGCGGCGGCGAGTCCGCATGTCAAAATTATGTGCACTGAAAAAATGAAGCAGTTGGGCGACGACGGCCTCTGCGTAATCACTAAAAAGCACCTCCACCATTGGCGGCAGGAAATTGTTAAATAAAATTGATGTTTCACATGAAACATCCACTTAAAAAAGGCAGCTGGGAAAGATTTCTCAGCTGCCTTTTAATTCAACTATTTTTGCTCTTTCAGGAATTGGTCGGCACAGGCCAGCGCCTTACCGCCATAAACCGTTGATGGGCCACCACCCATCATAATAGCAATGTTGATGGTCTCAACAATCTCGTCCCGGGTTGCACCGAGCTTAATGGCACCCTTGGTGTGTTGAACAATGCACCCTTCACAGCGAATTGCAACCGCAATGGCTAATGCTTCGAGGACCTTAGTCTTACCGTCCAATGCGCCCGCCTTAATAGCCGCATCATGGACTCCCATAAAGGACTTACCAGTCTCACCGTTACTGCCGAAAAGATTCTTATTATTAGCCATTACTTCTGCTAATTCTTGACTATAATCCGTCATTGAAAACCATCCTTTCATCCAAAAGTAACATTCCAAACAATGCTTATTATACAACTTTGGAAGCGTTTTCTCAATAGATGACTAGCCAATAGACATTTAATCAGTTATTGTAGTGAATCCCAGGCGGTTAATTCAATTGGCGTTGTCGCTGCTAACTCTTGAAGCCGGGCTGGTAAGTACTTTTTATTAATTACTGCTTCGTAAGTATACTCTTCAAACCAGTCTTGGGTCATGACAAAGTAGCCATTGTCCCCATTATCCTTACCCCAACTGTTTTCAATCTTCCACCGGGTTGGCTGACCATTAACCAGGTCAAATCCCGTTAAAGTCATTGCATGGGTAACCTCCGCCTGCCGGGTTTCCAACCGATCACGCTTGTCCATCGTGAAGTCGACGTCGAGTAATTCTTGCCGGTGGAACAATTTGGCATCCATCAGCCCCCGCTTCCGGTCCATCTGTTGGAGGACATCGTTACCGACCCAGACCGTTTCCCCAGCCTTAAGTTGGGCAATCGCCGCGGCTTGGAGGTCAGCAAAAGGAACGTTCATAAACTTAATTGCTACCCCACCGGCAACGTTATCTTGGGTCGGCATAGAATAGACCTGGCCATATTCATGGTCCGGTGCATTGGTTACCACTACATAATCGTTAAAGTTGGTGTCGAAGTACTGGTGGTAGAAATCCAATGGAGTTAGGCCCAGCACTTGGTAGAACTTCTGGTCATCATCTTTAAATTCCAGGTCGAACTTAGCCGGTGGTTCACCAAAGGAGTAGGCGACCACCTTATAAACATCGGCCATCATCCGTTCCTGGGCCTGAGCAAGTTGCTCCTCACTATCACCATGCTTAACCATCCGCCGTAACTCTAAGGCATCCTTACGCATTAGGTAGTTCATCACTTCGGCCACATCACTGGTGTCCTTAGTATTATGGGTATCTGGCATCACGTATTCTGGTACCACCCCGTACTTCTCGATGACTGCGGCCGCATTCGCCCACTGGCCACCATCATTTAAGGCAAAACTTAGGTAGAAGTCCACGAGACGGTCATGGAACGGCTTATCAGCGGTTTCAATAATCTTTTGGAAGAACATGTTTGCCCGCTCGATCCGGTCCCAGAAGAACAGGTAGTTTTGGGAAAGTTCGAAGTCCTTAAAATTATACTTTTGTGCGAACTTATGACGGAGTGTGTTCAAGGCGGCAAACGACCAGCAGCGCCCACTGTGGCGTTGGTTGCTCGGCTTCCCGGTCTTAATCTCATAGGAAAAGGCCCGGTGGAGACGTTCGCTAGCGGCGGGATCCTCGCTAGCATTCTTGATCCCGTTCCTTTGTACCGCCCGTGCAATCACGGCCGCTGCCGGACGCGATCGAAATACTTTTTGGTACTTTTCAACCATTTCACTGGTTAACTGTTTTTCTTTCGTCATGGTAATCCCCTCTTATAATTAGTTACTACCATCAGAGCGCATTGGGAACACGCCGATAGCTGTTACTTTTTGATTATATCATTTACTAGAAGGTACCTTTCCTTTACCGCTTACTTTTTATAAGATAAAATGGAAACGGATAAAAGATTAAGGAGGAGTTAATATGAGTAAAGTATTTGTTGCCGGTGGTTCCGGACGTGTCGCTACTGAGTTAATCAAGGACCTGGTTGCGGCGGGAAATGAAGTTGTCGCGGGCGCCCGCCACCCCGAAAAAATTATCAACCTTGCTAGTGTTACTCCAGTTAATTTAGACCTCCACGGCGACGTAACCAAAATTGCTAGTCTGATGGTAGGTAGCAGTGCGGTTTACTTTGTGGCCGGATCACGGGGCAAGGACCTGCTCCAAACTGACGCCATGGGGGCGGTTAAGACAATGCAGGCCGCGCAACGGTCAGGAATCAAACGTTACATTATGCTGAGTTCAATGTATGCCCTCCAACCTGAAAAGTGGGCAGATTACCCTGCACTTGCTGAAATCACCGATTATAACATCGCCAAGTTCTTTGCCGATGACTATCTGATCCATAGCACGGACCTAGACTACACCATCATTCAACCAGCATCACTAACCGAAGAGCCCGCGACGGGGAAAGTTACCTTTGGTGAAGGTGCCGACACCACCAACCCAATTCCCGATGTTGCTCAGGTATTGGCCGACGTCTTGGAAGCGGACAATACTATCGGTAAGGTTATCTTAATGCGGAGCGGTGAGACACCGATTCACGAAGCGATTGCCAATGTTAAGTAGCCGCTGTTTCACGTGAAACTATGAATTGAGGACGTGACATAAATCTCTCTGTATAGATCAAAAGCGAGCAGCGCGGTACACAAATGAGGTCCAGAGCCCGGCAAAGCCGAACTCTGGACCCCTATTTGTGCTCGCGGGGGCATGACTACGAAGTCGTAACCGACTTCTGTCATGCTCCCTTTTATCTTTTTAAAGCTGTTCCACATGAAACATCTTAGATTTGTTTACTCAGTGATATCATTTCCAGTAGACTTTGGGCCGTGCTGGCTCCTTCATTCCCCATCTTCAAGCCGGCCCGTTGCATTGCCTGTTCAATATTATTGGTCGTTAGGATTCCAAAGGTAACGGGGACCTTTCCCTGTAAGTTCAGTTCCATGATCCCCCGGGCCACGTTTTGACAAATCAGGTCATAATGATCGGTCTCGCCTTTAATTACCGCCCCCAGGGTCATGATCCCGTCGAATTCACCCTTATCCAGTAACTTCTTTACTGCAAAGGGAATTTCAAACGCCCCTGGTACATGGAAAACGGCAACTTGGTCTCCCGTAATCCCAAACTTGGCCAAGGTGGCCACGGCACCGGTAACCAGGTTACTCGTCACGGTACTATTAAAATCGGCAACTACGATCCCGACGTGGACACTATTTTGGTTAAACTTTCCCGTAAATTCTTTCATGATTATGCCTCCATATCCAATAAGTGATGGAATTTATTCTTCTTAGTTATCAGGTACTGCCGGTCATACTTGTTGGGCCGAATTTCCAACGGGAGGCGGTCATGAACCGTGATTCCCGCCTCTTCTAGTTGGTTAATTTTATCTGGGTTATTCGTCAGCAGGTCGATCTTTTTAACCCCCAACTGCTGCAGAATTTGAGCGGCTAGCCGGTACTGCCGCTCGTCGGCCTTAAAGCCCAGCTTCTCGTTTGCCTCCACCGTATCATAGCCGTGCTCTTGCAGGTGGTAGGCCCGGAGCTTATTCTCCAGGCCAATTCCCCGGCCCTCTTGCCGCAGGTAAAGGACGATTCCCCGACCCGCCGCATTAATCTGCCGCATGGCCGCGTGGAGCTGGGGGCCACAGTCACAACGCAATGACCCCAGGACATCCCCGGTAAAGCATTCCGAATGCAAACGAACCATGACCGGCTCTTCACCGGAGATATCGCCCTTAATCAGGGCCAGGTTATCACCGGCAAAGTGCCGGAGCCGGAAGTCACCATACTCGCTTGGCAGGTGTACCTCTTCAACCGGTTGGCTAACCATACTCCGCCGGTATTCCTGCAGGTCTTTAATGGTGATAATTGGCAGACTGAATTCCGCCGCCTTTTCGTGCAACTCCTTGGACCGGGCCATTTCACCATTTGACTTGAGAATCTCACAGATATAAGCCACCGGCTCCTCACCGGCCAACTTGGCAAGGTCAACGGCAGCCTCCGTATGACCATTTCTTTCCAGTACCCCATTTTCTTTGGCAACTAACGGGAAAATATGACCCGGCTTATAGAAGTCCGCATTCTGGGCCTGGGGATCTGCTAAGTGGCTGATCGTTCGCCAACGGTCAAAGGCCGAAATTCCCGTCGTGGTCGACTTGTGATCCACACTAATGGTAAAGGCCGTACCAAAGGGGTCGGTATTATCCGTCGTCATCTGGGGAAGGGCCAGACGGTTAGCCACGGCCGGTGCCATCGGGACACACATCAGGCCCCGCGCATACTTGGTCATGAAGTTAACCTTTTCCGGTGTTGCCTTACTGGCTAAACCGACCATGTCCCCCTCTGCTTCCCGGTCTAAGTCGTCCATCACGATTACTAAGCCACCCTTTTTCAGGTGGTCAATTGCTGTCTGTATCTTTTTTACATCCATTATTGTGCCCCTTTCTGTACATTTGCGGCCACGTACTTGCCTAAAATATCCGTTTCCAAGTTAACCCGGCTACCGACCTGAAGTTCATCCAAGTTCGTAACCGTCTGCGTATGCGGGATTAGGCCGACCGAGAACCAATCATCCCCGGTTGCCATTACCGTCAGGCTTACGCCATTAATAGCGACACTCCCCTGAGAGACGACCTGGTTACTCAGGCGCGGTGGTAAGGTAAAGCGCAGCTCAATAGCGTTTTCGTTCGTCGTCACCCTTTGCACCGTCGTCACTTCATCAACGTGCCCCGTCACAATGTGCCCTTCCAACCGGTCACCGACTTTCAAAGACCGCTCGAGGTTAACTAGGTCCCCGACAGCCAGCTCCTTAAAGGTCGTCTTGTTAAAAGTTTGGGGCATCAGGGTAACGTGAAAGGCCTGGTCACTTTGGTCCACCACCGTCAGGCAGGTACCATTAATCGCCACCGAATCACCAATTGCGAGCCCCTTCATTACGACCGGTTGGGTTGGTGCAATTACCAATTCAATCGTTTCAGATTGTTTTCGTAAGTCCTGTACTTTACCAGTTCCTTGAACTAAACCACTAAACATCTTCCCGCTTCCTTTCTACAATCCTGACGTTATCCCCTAATACCGTTAACCGGCGGTGGCTAAATTTCCATGGTACCGGTGGGGTAAAGGCAGCGACTCCGCCCGCACCCAGCATTTGTGGGTCAAGGTAGGTAATCACTTCTTCCACCAGGCCCGCCGTCGCAAACGCACCATGGACTGTGGGGCCGCCCTCAACATATAGTGACTGAATCCCCTGCTGGGCCAGCGCCGTGAGCACCACCTTTATTGAACAATCCGGTAGGTAAAATACTCGGACCGGCAAACCTTTAAGGCGGTGGGCGACCGTCGCATTGGCTGTAAAGAGCCACGTCGGCGCTAGGCCGTCACTCAGTAATTTCAACTGAGGATAATCAGCGAGCCGTCCCCGCCGGTCCAGCACAATCCGCACCGGTATAAACCGTGGCCGTGGCTGTGGAAGCAGGGTTGGGTCGTCGACAATGGCTGTCGTACTACCGACCACAATTCCCTGGAAATTGGCCCGCTCCTGGTGAACCTGCCGGTAAACGGCCTGGTTGGTAATCGCCGTTCGTTGTCCCACCCCAGCACTAACCCGGTGGTCTAAACTAACCGCCTGCTTGAGCGTGACCCAGGGGCGGCCCTGGCGGAAAAAGAAGTTGTAGTGGGGGTTAACCAGGGCCGCGGCCCGCTCACTTACCCCGGTGACGACTTCGATGCCGTGTTGGCGCAAATTGTTAATCCCCTTTCCCGTTACCAGGGCATGGGGGTCGGTTTCAGCAACCACGACCCGTTTGATCCCCATTTTGATAATCATGTCGGTACAGGGTGGCTGCTTGCCGTAATGGTTACAGGGCTCCAGGGTCACGTAGAGTGTTGCCCCCTGCGCCTGCCTGGGCGAAAGTTTGCTTAAAGCAGTGCGTTCGGCGTGTGGTCCCCCAAAGGGCTGGGTGTGCCCGGTTGCCAACACCTTCCCCGCCTTGACGACCACGGCACCCACCCGTGGATTTTGCCAGGTATCAACCGCTTGTTTTGCCTGGTCAATCGCCAATTGCATAAAGTATCGATCATCCATTTCCATCACCCTCCAACAAAAAAAGCGTCCCAAGAGTTCTCCTGGGGCGCGGTTTCTGGGCACTGCTGGTAAAAATAAAACCCGGATAACAATTTCGTTATCCGGGGCCATCATTAAACTGGTAGTGTTAAATATTACGTTTTTCTTCTCCCATCCAGACTATACTGTCGGTACCAGACTTGCACTGGTTCAACCGCGAACTAACATTAGCACGCGGGTCACGGACTTCAAGTTACCTTGTCACCGTCGGTTGGGAATTTCACCCGGCCCCGAAGAAAACTAGTTTTATAATTTAACTCAAGTGTAACTGTTCACTAACTTTTTGTAAAGGATAAATAATTTTTATTAAAAAATAACGGCGCTAGGCCTTGATTTGACGGCATTTCACAAATCAAATTCTTGTAATTTGGTCAATTAGCAGTAAGATAACTCTATAATTTGATTGGCAACTGAGGATTGAACGATGCAAAAATTAAGTTTAAAAAATAGCATTATTGCTGTCCTGGTGTTATTAATCCTGGTCCTAATCGGGATGCACCACCACCAGCGAACCCACTTTAACCAAAACGTTAGTATCAACCGGGTAGCGGTCGGTGGGCTAACCGCCAAACAGGCATACGATAAGGTGCGGCAAACGAAGCGCACTTCTAAGGTCTACGTAAACCAAAAACTGGTTTACACGGGGGCCACAACTAGCTCCGGCTTTACCCCTGCAGATCAAAAGAAGATCAGTGCCGCCCTACAACGTCAGTACACCTTCTTCCCTTCCCACAAGCGGGTCAACCTACTAGTTGAGCCGGCCAAGCTTGACAAGTCGGCCCTCGGCGATATCAATACCGCCGTCAATAACCGGGTCCAACAGCTCAACGCTGGTCGGACCGCCCCCCGCGACGCCTATGCGGTTTACCAAAACGGGCAGGTTAAGGTTATCCCGGCGGTCAAGGGGACCCAGTACAGTGACCAGGGGCTGACCAAGACCGTCAGCCGGGAGTTTGTTAATGGTACTATCCACCTAAAGCCACGGTTTATTACCCCGCTGGCGGCTAACAGTCCGACCGTCCAAAACGAAAAGCGACAGCTAAGCAAGCTGCAACACCGGTCGGTTACCTACCGGGTTCAAAATAAGAACTACCATTTCACCACACCGGAGGTAATTACTAAGGCCACCTACCAAAACGGGCACTACCACTTCACCACTGATCAAGTAAAGGGGCAGATTGCCCGGATCAATGCCCACCAGGCAACCCTAGGCAAGTCCTTTAAGTACAAGACAGCCGACGGCAAGACGATTACCACTACTAACGCCGGAACCTACGGCTGGAAGATCAGTAGTCGGCAGGCGGGGCAAACCCTGGCCGCGGCCCTGGCGGCTAACCAAAAACAGGTTGATGCCAAAAACGACCTCTACGGCAAAGGCTACAGCCACCTGGGAACCGGTTATGCTAACACTAGCAACTACGGCCTCGGCAACACCTACGTAGCGGTTTCCCTCGCTAAACAACACGCCTGGTTCTATAAGAACGGCAAGTGCGTGCTGAGCACTGACATCGTCAGCGGGACCAATAATGCTGGGAACCGGACGCCTAAGGGTGTTTGGTATATCATGTACCAGCAGACCCCGTCCGTTTTACGGGGACTTAACGATGATGGTTCTAAGTACGCCAGCAAGGTGCAGTACTGGTCACCATTTACCCTCTCCGGCTGTGGTTTCCACGATGCCAGCTGGCGAACCGACTGGTCAAAGCGGGCCTATAAGGAAACCGGTGGTGGTTCCCACGGCTGTATCAACATGCATCCCGAAAATGCCGGCATCGCCTTCCACGCGCTTTCCAAGGGTGAGCCGGTAATCATCTACTAGTCTTAACTAAAGTTAAAAGGCCTGACCCTGGTATCTTACCAGGATCAGGCCTTTTAAAATAGCTCCGTTATGAAAGCGTTTCATTTAGTGGTTAAATTAGCTAAAATATAGATAAAGGTAGATTATAGAATGAAGTTAGCCACCCAGTTGGTGGTAAATAAAAAAC
>NZ_JBJEEL010000007.1:0-21220 GCF_051873035.1 Limosilactobacillus sp. | reverse complement strand
TTCCTGCTTAATTTACGTCATTAAATTCGTTCAAGTTATTTCTTGCAATCTGCCACACTGTTTTTTGGTAGTAAATCATCATCATCGATGAAGGTCACGTAATCGCCAGCCGCCATTGCCAAACCAGCGTTACGGCTTGAACCGATCCCGCCATTGGTCTTGTGAAGGAGGCGAACCCGCTGGTCTTGTTGCCGGTAGTGTTCACAAATCCCAAAACTGTTGTCAGTTGACCCGTCATCAACGAGAATTAGTTCTATATTCTGATAAGTCTGTTGAAGTGCGCTTTCAATACATTGTGCCAGGTATTTTTCATCGTTATAAACGGGCACAATGATTGAAACCTTTGGTAAAGCCACGATAAATCCCCCTCAAGTAAATTAGCTAAATAAAATAATTACTTTTATTATAAGCTGTTTTTAGTTATATTATAAAACTTTTCTATCTTAAAGGGTAATATATAATGAATAATCGTAATAGAAAATGATGATTTTTTTGTAATCAGTTGATAAAAGAACCGCTAATGTATTAAAACGTGCCCCTTTAATACATTAGCGGTTAACTTTTACTTCTAAAAATAGGTCAATTTTGGTTTCGCACAGGACGTGGCCGGAGGATAATCCAAATGGCCACCATGTTGAAGAATAGGATGAACCCCGTTACGGCAAAGACCATTGGGTAGTTGAACAACCCGGAAATAACCGAGCCGATAATTGAACCAAGCACGGCTCCAACGGCTTGAAAGGACTGGTTCAGACTGAAGATCCGCCCAAAGGCCCCGGAAAGCGCCCCACCGAGCAGGGGGCCGACTAAGTTACCAGCCACCCCGGCGGTAGTCATGGATGACATTACCCAACCGGAATGGGAGCGGGGCGTTTCCCCGGCCATTAGCGCGGTAGCGTTGTTGATATAACCGGAAAAGGCCCCCTGCAAGAACCGCAGGCCAATGATCCACCAGACATTTTGGGCCAGACCAACCAAAAAGATCGTGCAAGACATTACTCCGGCGGCCCGCATGCACATTAGTTTACGACCCTTACGATCAGCGAGGTTGCCCCACAGTGGCGAGACAATGGCCTGGCTGATGAAGGTGGCACCAAAGGCCAACCCGGAATAGATATTGAGCTGGAAGTGACTGAAGTTTCCCAGTTCATTGATAAATAATGAGATAAACGGCATCGTCATTGAATAGCCGGCCCCGGTAATAAAGGACCCTAACCAAAGGGTGTAAAAAGTGCGGTGCCAGCCATTTGGATACTGCTCACTGGTACGTGCAGTCTCCATAACCGGAAATCATCTCCTTTGAGTTAATCCAACCTATTGTAGCAGAAATTAACGGCGCTTACTAATTGATAGGTAGTGCCCGAACGTTATGAGCATCAGGAAAATGAGGATGACGGTGATCCACATTGACAGCCGGATCCCCGCAATCAGTTCCTGGGGGATACCGGAGATAACCACCAGCATGGTAACGGAGACCGCTCCGGAAACCTGGCGGAGGGTGTTATTCAGGGCCGTCCCGTGACTATTTTCCGCCTGGGAGAGGCCGGAAAAGGCTTCTGACAAGGCCGGGCTAAAGACGAAGGCGTTCCCGATCATCCGGATGGCATAGGCAATGGTTAGCATGGCAATTGATGACCGGGCCGAGATGGTGACCAGGGGGTAGGATGCCACCAGCATGAGAATTCCCCCAGTGATGATCAGCCATTTTGGACCGTATTGATCATAGAGACGCCCGATAAAGGAGGCTGCTAGTCCGTTACAGATTGCCCCTGGCAAAAGGATCAGCCCGGAGGTAAAGCTCCCCATCTTCAGGACGTTTTCGGTAAAGATCGGCATCAGTTGTTCGGTCCCCAAGAGGATCATGAAGGCGAAGATACCGACCAGCGTCATCAAGCGAAAGGAGGAGTATTTAAAGATCTGGACCTTAAGCATGGGGTTGGTGAGGTGGAGTTGGCGGTGGACAAAGAAGGCGATGATAATCAGGCCCACGATCAGCATTGCCCAACCAGCGACCAGGTTCAACTCGAAGACGGTGAGGCTGCCCAGTGTCAGGCTCGAACCAACTAAAGAGATCAAAACGGATAGGTAGTCAATCTTAATGTCACGGGGCTTAGAAAAGTTTTGCAGCTTGAAGTAGCCGATGACAAAAATTAGGATCATGAAGGGTAAAACGGTAATGAAGAGCCACCGCCAGGGAAGAACTTCCAAGATGAAGCCGGCCAAGGTCGGTCCGAGGGCTGGGGCGGTTGAAATTACCAGGCTGGAAAGACCGAGGATGGAGCCCCGTTTTTCGATGGGGTAGATGGTAATCATGGTGGTCATCTGAAAGGACATCAGCATCCCACTAGCGGCCGCCTGGATGAGCCGGGCTAACAAGAGTGAGTAAAAGTTAGTGGCTAAACAGCCGATCGTGGTACCGATGATGAAGGCCCCGATGGTCCATAAAAAGACGTGCCGGTTGGTAAATTTATCGTACATGTTAGACGAGAGCGGGGTGACGATCCCGATGATCAGGGTGTAGCCAGTGGTTAGCCACTGGACGGCATTCAGTGAAACGTGCAGTTCGTGCTCGATTACCGGGAGGGCCGTTACCATCATTGTTTGACTAGCCAGACTGACAAAGGCCGCCAACAAAAGGATCGCGGTGATGAGCCGCCGGGTTTGTGCTGTAATATTTTGGGTCACGTTGTCAAGTTCCTTTCATTAATTAAAGTACCTTTCCAGTGTACCACCGCCGTTTTCAGAAATTCTAACCAAATTTGATTGCTGGCGGGAACGGTTTAGTATTATGATTGATGAAGAGTAAGGGGGAATCGTAATTTGAAGACACGAATCGCAGTTTTTTCCGATGTCCATGGGAACCTCAGTGCCTACGAGGCCATGTACCAGGATAGTTTAAAACAAGATGTTGACCAGTACTGGTTTGTTGGGGACCTCTTAATGCCCGGCCCGAGCGTGCAGAAGGTCTGGAGCCTGTTTCAAAAGATGGCGCCGCAGGTGGTTGTCCGGGGAAACTGGGATGACCTGGTTGTCCGGGGCGCACGGGGACTGATGGACCTGGATAAGCCGTCCCATGTTTACTTTGCTCGTCTCGCCCAGTACGTTGAACGCCACGCGCCGGCGGGGATGATTGATAACCTGGCCAGCTGGCCCCTGCACATCACCAAGCAGGTTGGGCCGCTGAATTTTGGGATTTCCCATAACCTGCCCCAGTTAAACATGGGGCAAGACCTTTTCCCGACTAAGCCGACGACTAATTTTGACCGTCTTTTCCAGGTCGACAGTGACCAACCAGTTGATGTGGCGATTTACGCCCATGTCCACCACCAACTGCTTCGCTACGCCAACGATGAGCGGATTATTTTTAACCCGGGAGCGGTGGGGGAGCCCTTTAACCACTGGCCGAGTTTGCAGCAGGACTTACGGGCCTACTACCTAGTCTTAGAAGTGGACGAGACGGGCCTGGCCAACATCAACTTTCGGCATGTTAACTATGACCGGACGACGGAGATTCAACGGGCCCAAAGCGATGCGGTTCCGTATGCCGAATTGTACCAGCGAATGATGAAGACGGGCCTGGCCTATACCCATGATGATGAATTGCTGACCCAGTTTAACCAACGATATGGCTACGCGGATGAGTACCGGGCCTTTGCCAAGCAAAAGCGGCAATAAGTTAAGCAGGAGGTGAGTGCGATGAAAATAATAACTGCTGAAACTGCGGCGGCCGCTAGCAAGGAAGCTTTCAATATTATTGCTGACCGAATGCAGCACCACCAGCTACACGTGCTGGGGTTAGCGACGGGGAGCACGCCATGCGGCCTTTACCGGTTATTGTGTGCGAGTCGCCTGGACTTTCGCCAGGTGACCTCGGTTAACCTCGACGAGTACGTGGGTCTTCAACCAACGGACCCGCAAAGCTACCATTATTTCATGCAAGTACACCTCT
Organism: Limosilactobacillus sp.; assembly: GCF_051873035.1. Lineage (GTDB taxonomy): Bacteria > Bacillota > Bacilli > Lactobacillales > Lactobacillaceae > Limosilactobacillus. The sequence continues at coordinate 17,271 of NZ_JBJEEL010000007.1, read as the reverse complement.
TTCGTGCTAAGCCCTTTAAGGAATCCTTTTTTCCGGACGGTACCAATTTAGATGCCGCGGCGGTTGCGAAGGAATATGACCAGGTATTGGCGGCGCACCCGGTGGACCTCCAGGTGTTAGGGATTGGCCAGAACGGCCACATCGGCTTTAATGAACCGGGGACCCCGTTTACCAGCCGGACCCACCGGGTGGTGTTAACCCCATCGACCATTGCGGCGAACGCCCGCTTCTTTGCGCGCCCGGATGAGGTACCACGAGCAGCCTACACGATGGGGATTGCCTCGATTATGGCTGCTAAGCAGGTGCTCTTAATGGCCTTTGGTGCTCAAAAGGCGCCGGCAATCCGCCAGGCGGTAAAGGGGCCGGTTACCCCGGCGGTTCCAGCTTCGGTCCTTCAGCGCCACCCGAACGTAACTTTAATTTTGGACCGGGCCGCTGCTAGTCAGCTATAATAGTTATTATTAATTGGTCGCTAGGTAGAAGCGGCTTAAAGAAAATTTAACTAGCTTTTCGGTCATTTAACTTGTAAAAAGTTAGAAAAACTGCCATAATAGGATAGTGAATGATTGATTATCGCAGATGTTTTGAAATTGTTGTTGTAATGTAAATGTTGATCAATAGTAAAAGGAGAAACATCTATCTATGGCAAAAAAGTCAAAGATTGCTAAGTTACACCACCAAGAAGCATTAGTAAAGAAGTACGCAGCAAAGCGGAGAGAGCTAAAGGCTAAGGGCGATTACATCGGCTTGTCCAAGCTTCCCCGGAATTCTAGTCCGGTCCGCTTGCACAACCGGGACCGCTACGATGGTCGTCCCCACGCTTACATGCGTAAGTTTGGGATGTCCCGGATTAACTTCCGGAACCTTGCACACAAGGGTCAGATCCCGGGTGTCCGGAAGGCTTCCTGGTAAAATTTAGAAGGACCCCAATTGGGGTTTACAACTAAGCGGCTGAGAGAACAACGTTTTTCTCAGCCGCTTAGTATTTTTAAATAACGGTATCTACCCCGGACAAAGATTGCTGAGCGGGGTCATCCATGATTAAATAATTAGGGAGAATACTTTGACTTGGAAAGAAGTGTTGTATTAATGAAAACTTGTCCCAACTGCGGAAAACCGGTCGTGGCAACCGCTAAATTTTGTCCCCACTGTGGTCATGAATTACCCAGTGGTCAAGGGGGCCAGAAGAAGGGGAACCATCGCCGGCGTGTATGGCTAACGGTGATCCTGTTGTTGGTATTACTGGTTGCTGGTGGTGGAATTGCCCATTACCTGATTACTAGCCAGGAAGAAAACGCGGCGGATCGGGCCACCAGTAATAGTCAGCCGACCCACAATAATGCGTATTCAGCCGCTAGCAGCGCGTCAAGTGCCAGCACTGAGCCGGCAGATAGTGGTGACCAGCTAGCAACTGATTTGGGGCCCAAAGGAACGGCGGCCGCGATAACCACCTATGCGATTAAGAACAACTTTGATGGGTGGTCAGCGGCGACGTCCGGTCAGAATCTTCAGGTCCTGTTGTCGGACGATGATGATCTTTTGGACAGCCTGGCAGATACGGGGATGGGGATGGCCTACGTTGTCTCCAGTGGAACCGATAGTGATAACGGTACGGTCCGTGCTTACACTTTGGATAAGGACGAGACGGTTAATATTTACTCGCTGCCCGTTGACTATGCCGACTCTGATAAGGTTTACCAACCGGTGAAGCGGATTGCCAAGGGCGAACTAATTCAATATCTGAACACACACCACGCGGCAAGTGAGGCCGAAGAACTACAAGGCAAGGTTGTGCTGCAGCACGGTGATGATTAAGGCGAAGGGAACGTGACGACGGGGTCAACAAGGGCCGCGGTCACGTTCCCTTTTTATTTAGGTGTAATGTTAGTTTTCGCCGTCCCTAAAAATGCTTAGAATAATTCTAACGAAAGGGTTGATTAATTCGTTAATTCGATTATACTTATAGGTGTAGTTGAGAATGATTCTAATTAAGGAGAGGATATTAATGAACTTTGTTGGACACGAAATTGAAGACTTCAAGGTAAATGCATACCAAGACGGTGAAACCAAGGAAGTAACTAAGAAGGATGTTCTTGGCAAGTGGGCCATCTTCTTCTTCTACCCAGCAGACTTTTCATTTGTTTGCCCGACGGAACTGGAAGCTTTGCAAGACAAGTACGAAGACTTCAAGAAGGCTAACGCTGAAATCTACTCCGTTTCTGAAGATACTGAATTTGTTCACAAGGCTTGGGCCGAAGCCTCTGATAAGATCGGTAAGATCAAGTACCACATGCTTGCTGACCCAGCCGGCAAGCTGGCCCGGATGTTTGACGTATTGAACGAAGATGCTGGTCAAGCCTACCGTGGTGTCTTCATCGTTGATCCTGACGGTAAGATCCAATCCTACACGATTAACAACATGGGTATCGGGCGGAGTGCCGACGAAATCCTGCGGACCCTGCAAGCTGCTCAGTTCGTTCGTGAACACGGTGACCGGGTTTGCCCTGCTAACTGGAAGCCAGGTCAAGACTCCATCAAGCCAAGCTTAGACCTTGTTGGTAAGCTTTAATCTGAAACCGGGTGAATAGTAATGGCAGATGAACACTTATATGACCTGATCATCGTGGGTGCCGGTCCGGCAGGATTATCTGCGGGCCTGTATGCCGGTCGGGCCACCCTGGATACGTTGATCCTGGAAGGTGACACGGTCGGCGGCCAAGTTACTACGACGTCCGTGGTTTATAACTATCCAGCCGTCGAAAAGGTTGACGGTACCCAGCTGATGAATAAGATGCAAAAGCAGGTGGCTGACTTTGGCGTGGCCATTCAGCATGACCAGGTGGCTAAGTACCAGCTAGACGGCGAGGTCAAGGTGCTAGTCGGCAAGAGTGGTCAAGAATACCATGCCCGGAGCGTAATTATTGCTACCGGTGCTAAGCCGCGTAAGGTGGGCTTCCCCGGTGAAGACGAGTTCCGCGGTCGGGGGGTGGCCTACTGCTCGACTTGTGACGGCGACCTCTTTACCGGCCTGCAAATCTTTGTTGTCGGTGGTGGTTACGCCGCTGCTGAAGAAGCCGACTACCTCAGCCGCTTTGGTAAGCACGTCACGGTCCTGGTTCGTAGCGACCACTTCAAGTGCCCACCGTTGATGGCGGCCCGGGCCCTCAATAACCCGAAGGTCTCGGTAGAGTACAATACCGAAATCAAGCAGGTGACCGGGGACGACTACGTCACGGCGGCTACCCTGGTTAACAACAAGACCGGGAAAGAAACGGTCTACCACGTTGACGAGGGTGATAATACCTTTGGAATCTTCATTTATGTCGGTACCCAACCGGCGACGAAGGACCTGCAAGGGATTATTGACTTAGATGACCACGGTTACATTAAGGCAGGCGCTGATGGTTCGACCAATGTTGACGGCGTTTATGCCGCGGGTGACGTCATCGTTAAGAACCTGCGGCAGATCATCACGGCGGCTTCCGATGGGGCCGTTGCGGCAACCTCTGCTGAACAATACATTACTGCCCAAAAGCAGCGGCAGGGGATCCCAATTCATGCTGACACTACGAAGAAGGCGGCCCAAACCGTTGGTCAGACGACGAACCTGGATAAGCAAGAAGAAGTAACACCCCACGAGGGGAACTGGTTAAGTGCCGACATTGATAGCCAACTGAAGCCAATCTTTGACCGCTTAACGAAGAAGGTAACCTTCGAGGTCGTCATGAACGGTAGTGACTTAGCCCAACAACTACTGAGCTTTGTGACCGAATTTGCGGACTTAGATGACCACTTTAGTGTTAAAACGACGGAGGACGACAGCGCTAAGCTGCCAATGCTGAAGTTGTTAGATACCGCTGGTCAGGATACCGGTCTGCACTTCAAGGGCATCCCAACCGGCCACGAGTTGAATTCACTCGTTCTGGGCGTTTACAACGTCGCCGGTCCGGGGCAGACGATCGCGCCCGAGATGGTGGAACGGATCAAGAAATTACCCGCTGCTAATATCCGGATTGGGGTTTCGCTGACCTGCCACTTCTGCCCAGACGTGGTGGCGGCCTGTCAACGGATGGCCTCACTGAACCCGCATATCACGGCAACGATGATTGACCTCCAACACGCCCCCGAACTACGTAAAGAAAAGAAGATTATGTCGGTTCCGGCAACGATGATTGACGACTCACCGGTAATCTTTGGCAGCCAGTCACTAGAACAACTAGTGGCGGCAGTTGAAAAATACCAATAATCGGTAAAATTGATAAAAATGGCACTCGGTACCTTGGTAAAGGCCAAAATACCGGGTGCCATTTTGTTTATTTATGGTTATCGTGATAACATTAATCGAAGACCCCGTTAGGGTTAATGGTAACCATGAAAGTTACTGGCATGGTTTACGGCGGTAAGTTGCGTGCGAAGAAAATTATTGAGGAAGTCGAAATGAAGTTAAAAGTTTTATTTGATGCTATCGGAATTATTGCTTTGCTTTTACTGGTGTTCCAGGTGATCTTACAGGCGATCCGGATACGTGAAAACCGGGTTCTTAGTAAGTGGCGTATCTGGGTGAACTGGGTACTGATCCTACTATTAATTATTGGTTTTGGTGGTGGCTCCTTAAGTAAGTCGCGGACTATCCAGATCTCCCAAGGAAGTAGTTCCAGCAGTCAAAAGAGCAGCAGTAGTTTAATTTCATCTACGGTTAGTTCTTCCCACAAGGTGGTCAAGCAGCCTGCCGCTACCGACGCCGGGGTGCGGTTTAAGCCGGCCGTTGAATTGGGGAAGGACAATACCATCCGGGTGGCCTTTACGATCCCGCCTAAGACCCAGATGCAGCTCGCCCGTGATGATAATAAGCAGGTCTTAGCGACGGTCAATAACCCGACAAATGGGGAAATGCAGTTTAGTTACCTCTTTGGCCAGGACGGCACCTTTGACGTCTTGGGGATGAACGGTAAGAACCAGGTTGAAAAGAAGCTGACCGTTAACAAGCAGGGGGATGCAGTGGCCAATGACCCGAAGGCAAACAAAAGTTACACCGTTAACTACCACCAACCGTTAAAGTGGGTGGGCGCTAATAGTAAGCAGGCGGCCAACGCCACTTCGGCAACCCAATCGAGTAACGCAACGAATAAGTAGAGAATGATAAAAATAAGCGGCTGAGAAAAATTGCTTTTTTCTCAGCCGCTTATTTTTATAGGTTTTCGTCAGTATTAAAGTTTAACGGGGAATAATCGGTCATCTTGGTGATTAATTCCAGTGCCAGTTTCTTATAGGCGTTCAGGGTATCGGTGGCGAAGTTATCACTTTGCCGGGTTAAGAACTTGGCCCGGGCCTCACCGGTGTGACGAGCCAGTTCTGTGTCGGTTGCCCTAATTAGCTGGATGGCAGCCGCCCGGCGTTCCTTTTGGACATCCTCTAAGAGAGGTAGGAAGTCGTGGAGGTGGCTATCGACCAGGACGCTGGCGTGCTTGAAAATCCAGTAGGCGGAATTGAGCTGGGCCGGTAACTTGCCACGCTTATACGGGGCCGGTACGTCGGTAATCCCGTTAAAGAATGGCACGTAAGTACTCTGGGCCGCCACCCCAAGCGCTAGCCAGTGGATGTTGGCACCGGTTGACCGTCCCATCTGCAAGATGTGTGATTCTTGGGTCTTCGCCAAGCTGATTGGCCGGTACCGGTGGGCAGCTGGTCCCTTGCCGAGTGGGTCAAAGGCCGTCCCTTCAAAGTGGTTACTGAGGTAAGCCTGGGCATCAAAGACGGACAGCTGCCGTTCCGGCTTCATGATGAAGGGGAGCTCCGTACTTTCCGGTTCTTCATCCTTAGCAGCCAGCGGACTGAACATCTGGTGACCGATCCAGACCCGGGGTTCGCTGTAGACTGCATCAGAGCGGTCGGCCGTCCCGAAGATCTGCCGGAAGTTAAAGGAGTCCGGGTGGGGGTTCAGGTGGTTATCAGTCACGAACTGTTGGATCCCAGGGTGGAACATGAAGTTATCCGGATCGTTAAAGTCAATTTCTTGGATCGCCAGCTGGTTAGCCACCACGGCGTAAGCGTCATCCGGAATCCGCTGGGCAACCCAGTAGTGACCACTACCGTTTTCAAAGTACCAGGCTTCGTCATTATCGGCGAAGAGGGCTCCGTTCGTTTCACCGCTCCCGTATTTGGCGATCAAATCACCGAGCCGCTGTACACCTTCCCGGGCCGTTTTAACAAAGGGGAGGACGACGGTCACCATCGCTTCCTCATTTAGGCCGTCGTCGACTAAGGGGTCGCAGCCGAGGACGAGTGAGTTGGCGTAGGCACTCTCGGTCGCGCTCATAGCCACGTCGTACTCGTTGATACCGTCCTCTTCAAAGAGACCATCCTTATCGGTCCATTCGGGGGTAGCGGTATAGCGGGCACTGTCGCCGGGGAGGTCAAGTGCCAGTTTGGTATCCTTAGAAATGAAGTGTTTGCCGAGTTCGCCATGTTGGTGGACAACCATGTGCTTGGGCCAGGCCGCCTTGGCATCCTCGTTTCGGCCAATCATGATCGAGCCGTCAATGCTGGCCTTTTTACCGATTAAAATACTAGTACAAGCAGTTAATTTGTTTGTCATCGGACTTACTTTCTCCTTTTTATATGCGTTACTAACGTTTAGCAATTGTACCGCGAATTAGACGAATAGTCGACTAAAGCGCTGGTGAAAACGGAAATAATTGCTTGCACACCGTTATTGGGTGGCTATAATAAATAGGATACTTATAAAATGGGAGGAGCAGTAATGGAACAAGTTGCGGTATTAATTGTAATGGTCGCGGCCCTGGTTATTCCAATCGTCATGGCCCGCTTTAGGGTGTCGAGCGTTCCGACGGCGGTCGCCGAGATCATCACCGGGATTATTCTCGGTAAGAGTGTTTTTAATGTTGTTAGCCCCAACAGTACCTTAAACATGATGTCGACCTTCGGGGTGATCATGCTGATGTTCTTGTCGGGGATGGAAATTGATTTTGACCTGTTCAAACGTCAGCCGGGCAAGCAGCCTACCGGTCCGTCACCGGTGAAGCTAGCTGGTCAGGCCTTTGCCTTGATTGTGGTAACGGCGGCAATCCTGGGCCTGTTGCTATGGAAGATCGGCCTCTTTAACGACATCTTCTTGGCGACAATCCTCTTCTCCACCGTGGCCCTAGGAGTGGTCATCGCTACGTTAAAGGAAAAGGAAATTTTGGGTCGACCGGCTGGGCAGACGATCTTGCTGACGGCTGTCTTAGGAGAAGTCGTCCCGATGCTGTCCCTAACGGTTTACGCCTCAATCAACGGGGGCAACGCCGGGCGACTCTGGCTGATCCTCCTACTTTTCTTGGCGGCGATTTTCCTGCTGTACCGGTTTAAGCAGCCCTACATGTGGTTTAGTCGGATTTCTAAGTCGACGACCCAGCTGGATATCCGCCTGGCTTTTTCGTTGATCTTTATTTTAGTAACGATTGCCGAGACGGTGGGGGCCGAAAACATCCTTGGGGCCTTCTTAGCCGGGATGGTGATGAAGTTGCTGGAACCGACCGAAGCGACGAAGGACAAACTGACCTCGATTGGTTACGGCTTCTTAATTCCGTTCTTCTTTATCATGACCGGGGTTCGACTAAACCTGCGGGCCCTTTTGACCCATCCCCAGGCCCTTGCCCTGATTCCCGTCCTGGTAATTTGTTTTACTATTGCCAAACTACCAGCAATGGCTATCTACCGGCGGCGGTTTTCAGCCCGCAATTCCTTTGCTGGTAGCTTCCTGGTCGTGACGACGATTACCCTGGTCCTGCCTTCTTTGGCGGTGGCCCGCAACCTCCATGCCATCACGGCAACCCAGTCCGACGCCTTTACCCTGGCGGCGGTAATTGTCTGCATTATTGCCCCAATCGTCTTTAACTCCGTCTACAAGTTGGAACGGGCCGACCTGATCAAGCAGCGGGTGGTCTTCATTGGGACCAACACCTTCAGTGTCCCGGTCGCCCAGCAATTATCCAAGAATTGGTATGAGGTCCGGATGGTCACCGACAGTGAGGATAATTACAAGACCTTTAACAGTGAGGTCGATGACTTGACCTACCTGCCGGAACTGACGGAAGCGGCTTTAGCGGAAAAGAAGCTCTTTGATGCCGATGTCGTAGTAACCTGCTTCCCTGGTGATAATAAAAATGCCCGCCTGGCCCAGATGGCTAAGAAGGCGGGGGTTTCCCGGGTAATTGCCGGGCAAAACGCGCCGGGGCGGAACCGGGAGAAGGTCGAAGCGCTGGTTAAGCTGGGGGTGGAAATCTACAACACCTTTAACGTCCAGATCAGTGTCTTGCGGTCCCTCATTGAGACGCCATCAATCCTGGAGATGCTAATGGATACGGAGGCTGGACTCTACGAAGCCGTCGTTCGCAACCAGCGCTTTGTTGGTCAAGAACTACACGAATTACCGTTTATTGACCAGATTACGGTTAGCCGGATTTACCGTAACCACCAGGCCATTTCGCCCCATGGTGATACGGTTCTTGAGGCCGGTGACCATATGATCTTCACCGGTGACCGGACCGCGGCGGAAGAGGCCCGGCGGCAGTTGCGTCGGCGGAATTAATCGCTTTCAAGGATACCGTTAGCGCTTTATTTATGGTAAGATAGAGAAAAATTAACTGAGGAGGAATTCCGAATGCCACTAGTTCACATTGACCTAATTGAAGGCCGGAGCGAAGAACAATTAAAGGGTTTGGTAAAAGACGTTACCGCAGCAATCTCAAAGAACGCGAACGTTCCTGCCGACCGGGTGCACATTGTCCTAAACGAAATGTCCAAGGACCGTTACAGTGTTGGCGGTAAGATGGTAAGTGACAAGTAATATTACGGGAGGCTGGGAAAATAATTTTCCAGCCTTTTTTGTTGACTCCGGAAAGGATGAAATAAGTTGAACGAACAACAATATATTATGGCCATCGATGAAGGGACTACCAGTGCCCGGGCAATTATTTTTGACCATGCCGGTAATAAGGTCGGGATGAGCCAGAAAGAGTTTCCCCAGTATTTCCCGCAACCGGGTTGGGTAGAACACGATGCCATCGAAATCTGGGACAGTGTCCAGGCGGTTATTTCCGATGTGATGATCAAGACCCAGATTAAGCCGTACAAAATTGCGGCGATTGGGATTACTAACCAGCGGGAAACGACCGTCATTTGGGATAAAAATACCGGTAAGCCGATCTACCACGCGATTGTGTGGCAGTCTAAGCAGACGAGCTCCATTGCCGAGCAGTTGATCAAAGACGGCTACAAGGACATGATCCATGCTAAGACCGGGCTGGTGATTGACTCCTACTTTGCCGCGACAAAGATTAAGTGGATCCTGGACCGGGTACCGGGTGCCCGGGAAAAGGCGGCCAAGGGGGATCTTCTCTTTGGAACCATTGATACCTGGTTGCTTTGGAACCTAAGCGGACGCCGGGTTCACGCGACAGACGTTTCTAACGCTAGCCGGACGATGCTCTTCAATATCCACGACCTTGATTGGGACCAGGATATTTTGGACCTGCTGAATATTCCCCGGGAAATGTTACCGGAAGTTAAGCCGAGTTCGGCCATCTTTGGTTATACCGGTGATTACCACTTTTACGGTGTCCAGATCCCGATTGCGGGGATTGCCGGTGACCAGCAGGCGGCCCTCTTTGGCCAGGCGGCCTACGAGAAGGGCTCGGTCAAAAACACCTATGGTACCGGGGCCTTTATCGTGATGAATACGGGCCTGGAACCGACCTTGTCCGATAACGGCCTGCTAACAACCATTGCTTATGGTTTAAACGGCAAGACCTACTACGCCCTAGAAGGGAGTATCTTTGTGGCCGGCTCGGCGGTCCAGTGGCTCCGGGATGGCCTCCAACTCTTTAAGCACGCCAGCGAGTCGGAGCAAATGGCAATCGATGCCCAGACAACCGGTGGGGTTTACGTGGTTCCTTCGTTTACCGGCCTGGGTGCGCCATACTGGGACCAGGAAGTCCGGGGAGCCATCTTTGGCCTGACCCGGGGGACTAACCGGAAGCACCTGGTCCGGGCCACTTTGGAATCAATTGCCCTGCAGACCAGGGACGTTGTTGATACGATGGTTAAGGATACGAAGTTGCCATTGACGGCGCTGACCGTTAACGGTGGGGCCTCCCGGAATGACTTTATGATGCAATTCCAGGCGGACATCCTACAGACACCGATTAAGCGGGCAGCCATGGAGGAGACGACGGCACTGGGCGCCGCCTTCCTTGCGGGCTTAGCCGTCGACTTTTGGAATGACCAAGACGAGCTACGGCGGCTCTCCAAGATCGGGGACGAATTTACCCCAGCGATGGATAAGCACAAGGCCGACCAAATCTATGCCGGTTGGCAACAGGCAATTAAAGCAGCACAATACTTTAGTCATGGAAAATAATAGGTGAAAATTAATGAAACAAATGCAACCTGAACAGTTAATAGCCGGATTAGGCGAGTTTGTCAAAGTACGTCGTGAAGAGGCGGGGGGACGCTACCAATCGCTGTACGCCGAGGTATGGCGGCAGTGGCGGGCCCTAAACAACTTCACCATGTCGTGGGCCGACCAGGATAGTCGGCGCATGGCGCAAAATTACTGGCGGGGGATGAATAAGTGGTATGACCAGTTTGACCGTCACCGGCGGGAGATTACGACCCCGGACCTGGGGTTGAGCACCGAGATGGCCTTCCTGTATTACGGGGTCGCCTTGGACCTGGCCAAGGGGGTTACCAAGCGGTTACCACCAGTTGATCTCCACCAACCAGTTACCAAGATCAATGATTTTCCCTTCCGTCTCCACCAGCAGCTGACGGAGTTTAAAAAACTGGATATTGAGATGATGACGATGATCGATGTTCAGTTGCTAATCGAATATTGGCATGTCTTAGACAAGGCAGTTCGAATCAAAGCTACCGAATAAAAAAACGGCCCCGCACGTTCAAATAATGAATGTGCGAGACCGTTTTTATTAGTTTTAGTTTTGCCCTAACCAGTCCGTTAAGAACTTGGCTAGCTGGCGGGCGTCGTCCTTGTCCAGGCTAAAGGTATTATCGTGCCCGTGTCCGGCAAAGTCGACATTGGTTAACAATAGCTGCAGGCGCTGGTCGGGTTGCTTATAGATACTTAGCTCGTTAGCACAACCGTCATCGGCCTCCTCACCAGCATAGTGAATGTTAAGCCATGTTTGGTCCGCCTGGCGTTGATGTCCTGTCATTTTGTCACCCCAAATCCTTCTTCATTGTAGTTGAGCTGCCGGGCCTTTGCAATCAATCCCTTCTTCCACTGGTAAACCGCGGCCGGGCTGACGGCGTAGTAGTCGGCAATTTGCCGGTCGCTGAGCTGGTGGTTGAGCTTAGCGTGGAGGTAACGACGTTGGTTAAGGGAACAGTGCCGGGCTAGTGCGGTGAAGTAGGCAGCGTTGAGGACGTGGCCCAGGGCCGGGTCAGTTTGCCCGCACTCAAGCAGTGGTTGGTCATCCAGTGAATACTCCTGGAGACCCTCCCCGTATTGGCGTCGACGTAGAAGGTCTAAGAGCCGCCAGTAGATTCGCTGGTAGGCAAAGGCGGCTAAGTTAGTCGTGCTCGGCTGGTTAGTAAAGTCAGCATAAGCGGCGGCGTAGGCCAGACAGCCCTCTTGGAAGAGGTCGTCGTAGTCACTATGCAAAGGGGTAATGTGGAGCCGTTTTAGGACACCGTAAACAATCGTAATTCGCTTATCGCAGAACAGGTCTTCGAGGCCTTGGGCAATTATTTTATTATTCATTTTGAGAATCTTCCTTTGGGTTAATTCTCAAGAGCTCTTGAGTACTGTCCATTCTACCGGTGGGCAAGTAACTGAGCGAACGATAAAGTAACGGTTTTGCCCATAAAAAAGTAGTTGACGGGGGTAAATTCTATTGATATCTTAATATTTGCGTAAGCGTTTCCACTTTTAGGAAGAAAAAGAATAGTTTAGGACTTGCGCTGGGGGAGTACTTGTGAATTTCAAAGGAAGTTATGACTTTGGTAACTTGGCCACGTTAAAGAATTACACAGAGGTAGAGGGATTTCAGCCCCGTTTTGATAACTGCCTCGCGTTGACCGCCTATAATGACCAGCAGATACTGGTATTGACACTGACGGGCCAGCTACTACTGGTTAAAAATAGTCTGTCGGCCTGTCTCAAACAACTGTGCCAGCATTACCGGATCTACAGCTACGAGATGGATGTTTATTACCGTCTGGCCGAATGCCGGACACAGGGCCTAATTGCCGGTAACTACCGGCTAGTGCCGAGCCAAGGGACCAGTAACCCCCACGTGGTGTATTACAACGCCCACTTCATTGACAGCAAGACCTATTCTAAGGAGCGCTACCGGGTCTTACTAACGATGGATAACGGCCAGGGGGACTTCTTTCAACTGTATATCGATGCCAGCTACCGGAGCTTTGTTCGGATCTTATCCGCCGCGGAACGGGTTAGTAAGTACCAATTGCAAAAGGTCGAAGTCGAGATGCGGCGGCTGGGGATGGTTAAGGCAACGCCGGGTTGGCAGGGATCACAGGAGGTCTTCCAATATCAGCGGGATACCGACCAGTTCAATGACTGGCTATATTCGACACTGATCCTTGCGGTGGTGACGGCGGCTTTTGAGAATTCCTACGGGGAGAAGCCAGATGCTAGCTTTAGCGAGTCCGTTTACAACGTTTTAATGATGGTTGGCCGTAAATCCCGGGCCTTTATTAAAAAACGGTAAGAAATACTGCAACCCCTTTCTTGATAGTAATAGACAGGTTATAATGGACTTGTTAATAAAATAATATGTGGGGGAGTGAGCGATTGATGGCTGCAAAATCAAAAGAGAGCGGGTTAAAGTACGCTACTAATATCTTACAAGACAGATGTCAGACTATTCTGATCTTTTGGTTGGGTTTTCGACCATTGACGATGGACGAGCTGATTAAGCTCTTTCCAGAAGTATCGGAAGAGACGCTGGTAACGAAGCTACGTGCTTTACAAAATTTACGGGTAGTTAACCCTATCCGTGATACAGCGGACTGTTATTCATTGACGGATGACGGTGATCAATTACGTCGGTTGATGAATTCACTCAGTGTCTGGGGGGTTCAACAGCAAGATCAAAATGCTGACCGTCAATCCATGTTGATCATTGAACCCGAATTGACCGCCAACATCAAAGACCTGGTAAAGTACCGGAAGACGGTCGAACAATACCTGTAAAATGGTTTCTAAGATAATAACCCCATTGCCTGCCATAAGCTAGACAATGGGGTTATTTATTTAGTTTTCCTTGTCAAAGCAAGTATAATAGGGATGTAAGGGGGCGGTAGCAGTGAATCGGACGTTCATGACTGGATACTACCAAGGAGTGGTGGAAGTCGCACCGGCAGCACTCTCGGCGGCCCAGGTGGAAGAATTGGCGGTGACGATGACAATTCAACACCTCCGGCATGCCGGCGTTGCGGTAACGACAATCCATGACTTCTTGGTGGATGATATCGGCGCTGATGCACGCCTGGTCAGTCAATTCATTAACCTGGACGCGGCCCAGTTAGAGGCGGCCCAGGCGAAGATCATGGCGATTGCCTTTAAGTAGCCAACTAAAAAACGGGATTGAGAATATTTTCTCAATCCCGTTTTTACTTATCTTAGGAATAAATTACTTGCCTTGCTTCAAGACAATGTCAGAAGGCTTAACTTCGCTACCGAAGTATGGCTTCAGTTGGTGGTTGTAGTCTTGAGTGAAGAAGCTTTCCTTGTTCAGCTTCGTGATTTCCTTGTTCGACCAGTTCAGGAGGGAAGTGTTACCCTTCTTAACCGCTGGGGCGATGTATTGGTGAGGGCCGACACTCTTAATCCCAACCGTGTACTTCGGGTTCCGCTTTACCCAAGCGTAGAGGTAGGAGTTATCATCGGCCAAGGCAGCAGCCCGGTTGTTCTTCAAAGCGTTAAATTGTTGCGTCTTGGAGTCAAACTTCATCAGTTGAACGCTTGGTTGCTTGCTGGTGAAGTAGTTTTCGGCCGTGGTCCCCTTGGTAACGATCAACTTCTTGTTCTTCAGTTGTGATACCTTGGTGATCTGCTTATTCTTTGGTGAAACGACCCCGACGGAAACCTTCATGTATGGCTTAGCGAAGGAAACGGCTTGCCGACGTTCAGGGGTAACCGTGAAGTTAGCCAGTACGATGTCGGCCTTGTTAGAGTTCAGGGTGTCCACCCGGTTGTTGGCGTTAACTTGAATGAACTTTGGCTTAACACCCAGGTCCTTAGCCATCCGCCGAGCTAGTTCAACGTCGTAACCAACCCGCTTACCATCCTTGTTTACCCAGCCGTATGGTGGTAAGTCACCAAAGACGGCGACCCGTAATTGGCCCCGCTTCTTAATTGCGGAAACGGTGCTGGTGTTAGCAGCGGCATGGGCGGTAGAAGGCTTAACAGCAGTAGCACCGACTAAGAGGGCCGCGGCACTAACGAGGGTAACCCCGGCGGTAATAACTTTTTTCCAATTAAACTTCATAATTTCTCAATCTCCTTTTTAATTAAAAATCCATACTGTTTAAGAACTCGGTTGCCCGGTCCGTTTGTGGATGTTCAAAGAACTGCTTACCAGGAGTTTCCTCGAGGATACGACCGTTTTCTAGGAAGAGAACCCGGTCGGCAATCTTGGCGGCAAAGTTCATTTCGTGGGTAACGATAATCATCGTCATGTGGTCACGGTCGGATAACTCCTTGATGATCTTTAGGACACCCCGGACCATTTCGGGGTCCAAGGAGGCGGTAACTTCGTCAAAGAGCATCAGTTCAGGATGCATGGCCAGGGCCCGGACAATTGCGATCCGTTGCTTTTGCCCCCCGGATAGTTCCCGGGGGTAAGAATCAGCGTGGTTGCGAAGTTCCACCCGGTCGAGCAACTCCAACGCCTCCTTGCGGACTTCTTCCTTATCCCGTCCCTGAACCTTGACGGGTGCCAAGAGAATGTTGTCTAACACGGTTAGGTTAGGGAAGAGGTCGTAACTCTGGAAGACCATCCCGATCTTTTGCCGGAGGGCCTGCCAGTTTTTGGGGTCCGGTACAATTTTATTTCCCTGGAAATAAATACTACCGTTTTTGAATGGTTCCAGACCGTTGAGTGTCCGGATCAGGGTACTCTTACCAGAACCGGAAGGACCGAGGAGGGTGACCACCTCACCCTTGTTAATACTGAAATTAATATCGTGCAGGGCCTGCCAGTCGCCGTAAAACTTATCTAAGTGTTCAACTTTTAAGATTTCTTCTGCCATTTTCTCACCTTCTTTTAGTATTTCTGCTTAGCGGTTAAGTGCTTGGCCCACCGGGAAAGTGGGTAGTCGATAATGAAGTAGAGGATAAAGATCAGACCATATACCCAGAAAACACCGGTTGGGTAGGTTTGGTTGTTTGCTTCGATGATTTGCTGACCGACGTTGATAATATCCATGATGCTGATCATCAGCAGGAGGGAGGTCGTCTTGATCACCCGGGTTGCCAGGTTGATCGTCGCCGGGAGTTCTAGTTGGAAGGCCTGGGGTAAGAGGACGTAGCGGAAGAGCTGCCAGTGACTCAGACCCAGTGCCAAACCAGATTCGCGTTGGTGCTCGGGAACTGATTCCAGGGCCCCGCGGACGATATCGCTAAACTCGGCTGCTACCCAGAGGGTAAAGGCGAGGACGGCCATCCAAGAAGCCGGCCAGTTAACGTTAAACTGCCGGGGCAGGATGTAGTAGGCCAAGAAGAGCAGGACCACCGTCGGGACGATCCGGAAGAATTCCAGGTACAAAAGCAGGATAAACCGGATCAGGCGGTTTTTAAGGGTCCGCAACATCCCCAAGATCGTTCCTAAGAGGAGACCGAAGATGAGGGAGAGGCCGGCAATCCAAACGGCCGTCCATAAACCACCCATGAGGCGGAGAAAGTTAGTTCCTTCAAATAAAACATTAATCCCCGAATGTGCCATAACGAACCCTCCTTTCGAGCCAGTCTAAAATCAAAATCAGCGGGATCAAGATGATTGCGTAAGCTACTACCAGTACGAAGAGGTATTCGTTGGACCGGTAGTACATCCCAATCAGGTCAAGCGCCGTGTTGGTTAATTCCGGAATTGCAATCACTGAAAAAATTGACGTTTCCTTAATTAGGAAAATAATGTTAGCCGCCAGTGCCGGCATGCTCAGGGCAAACCCTTGGGGGAAGACCACGTAGCGCGCCAGTTGGAAATTGCTCATTCCCAGTGCCCGGCCACCATCTAGTTGGGACTTGCTGA
Organism: Limosilactobacillus sp.; assembly: GCF_051873035.1. GTDB lineage: Bacteria > Bacillota > Bacilli > Lactobacillales > Lactobacillaceae > Limosilactobacillus. Next base: position 973 of record NZ_JBJEEL010000007.1, on the reverse strand, counting down.
CCCCGTTAAAACCACCGGTAAACCCTTCGGCCATGTAGGCACCACCAAGAAAGATCAGTCCGACAATCCCACAGGTCTCGGCGGACATCTTCCAGCCCATTACTGGAAAGGCGTAGTATAAGAAAAATAGCTGAATCAGCAGGGGGGTGTTACGGGCAACCTCAACGTAAATATCGAAGAGGCGGCCGAGTACCGGTACCCGGAAATATTGGACGAGGCTGGCGATAATGCCGACAATGATGGCGCCGACAATCCCAACCAGTGAGAGCCACAGGGTGAGCTTAAATCCCTGGATAAAGTTTGGCAAACTTTGCTGAATTATTGTCCAACTCATTAATCAATCCTCCATTCATAGTATTTAGCCGAAAAGGCAAACAAAAAGGCTGACGATCCAAGCCCAGAATCGTCAGCCTAGTGGGAACCCAAAACTAAGTATGTTTAGTCCTGGTGCATTTCGACTAGTGAGTACAGATTACTGAAACCTTGGTATACCAAAAAGCATGTTAGCAGTCTTGCAACATGGACAACAAACTTGACTTGGTACAACAAAGTTTGACATTTAATTCGTACTCCTTTCGTAATTGATGGTTTTATAATACTTAGTCCCTTACTTTTTGTCAATACCATATTGACAAAAAATTAAAGAAAAATGAAAATAACGGTGACAAATGTAACTGAGATCCTGGTACAAAGCAGTGTACCACTTCGGAGCGCTACTTTATAATTTGTTAAATTACCAGTTTACATTTAGAAAATGTTAAATAGCAGTAAAAGACAAATTTCTCCTTTTCAAAGAAAAAATGCATGGTAAAATACTTAAGGGAGCCGCGACACCCGTGCCACAGTTCCCCTAGTAGAAGTATGTTGGCGAAGGTGGTTAACAAATCACCTTCGCCATTATTATAACAAAATTTTAAAATAAAGGTAGATTATAGAATGAAGTTAGCCACCCAGTTGGTGGTAAATAAAAAAC
>NZ_JBJEEL010000006.1:0-21874 GCF_051873035.1 Limosilactobacillus sp. | reverse complement strand
AAGGAGGATTAGCGCATGAGTGAAGAACGTAATGCACGTAAGGTTTACCAAGGCCGCGTTGTTTCTGACAAGATGGACAAGACCATCACTGTCGTAGTTGACACTTACAAGAGTGCCCCTGTTTACGGCAAGCGTGTTAAGTACTCAAAGAAGTACTACGCCCACGATGAAAACAACGAAGCAAAGACCGGCGACACTGTACAAATCATGGAAACTCGGCCATTATCAGCTAAGAAGCGTTTCCGTCTTGTAAAAGTTGTCGAAAAGGCTGCTACCCTTTAATTTAGCAGATAACTCTTAAATTCGTATTCTAATTCTTATTTGTAAATGGAAGGAGGACATTAACCGTGATTCAACAGGAAAGTCGGTTGAAGGTCGCTGATAACTCTGGTGCCCGTGAAATCCTTGTTATTAAGATCTTAGGTGGTTCCCGGGTTAAGACTGGTAATATTGGTGACATTATTGTTGCTACTGTAAAGCAGGCAACACCAGGTGGCGTTGTCAAGAAAGGTGACGTTGTCAAGGCTGTCGTTGTTCGGACTAAGCATGGTCTGCACCGTAAGGATGGTTCATACATCAAGTTTGACGAAAACGCCGCTGTTTTGATCAACAATGATAAGAGCCCTAAGGGTACCCGTATTTTTGGACCAATCGCTCGTGAACTTCGTGGCGATGACTTCATGAAGATCGTTTCTCTGGCTCCAGAAGTTCTGTAAGATTTAACCAAAAATAAGGAGGTGCACAATCAACATGTTCATTAAAACAGGTGACAAAGTTCGCGTTATCGCCGGTAAAGACAAGGGTAAGGAAGGTAACGTTAAGAAGATCTTCGCTGCCCAAAACCGTGTAATCGTTGAAGGCATTAACAAGGTTAAGAAACACCAAAAGCCAAGCAACGCAAATCCAAACGGTGGCGTTATTGATACTGAAGCTGCGATCAGCGCTTCAAACGTAATGCTGATTGATCCTTCTACCAACGAACCAACCCGTGTTGGTTACAAGTTCGTTGATGGCAAGAAGGTTCGGGTTGCTAAGAAGTCCGGTAAGACCATCGATTAATTAAGGAAAGGAGGAATAATTACTAATGGAAAACCGTTTAAAAGCTAAATACGAAAGCGAAATCCGTCCTGCTTTGATTGAAAAGTTTAACTACTCTTCAACAATGCAAGCACCAAAGGTCGACAAGATCGTTTTGAACATGGGTGTTGGTGATGCTACTACTAACTCCAAGAACTTGGATGAAGCCGTTGAAGAACTTGGTTTGATCGCTGGTCAAAAGCCACTGATTACCAAGGCTAAGAAGTCCATCGCCGGCTTCCGTCTTCGTGAAGGAATGCCAATTGGTGCAAAGGTAACCTTACGTGGTGAACGTATGTATGATTTTTTGGATAAGTTGATCAACGTGGCACTGCCACGGGTTCGTGACTTCCACGGTGTAAGCAACAAGGCCTTTGATGGTCGTGGTAACTACACTCTTGGTATCCATGAACAATTAATTTTCCCTGAAATTGATTACGATAAGGTTAACCGGGTACGTGGTTTGGATGTTGTGATCGTTACTACTGCTGAAAGTGACGAAGAATCACACGAACTGCTTGCTCAACTCGGCATGCCATTTGCTAAATAAAGGAGGTTCCACAAATTGGCTAAAAAATCAATGATTGCTAAGTGCAACCGTCCAGCTAAGTTCTCAAGTCGTGAATACACACGTTGTGCACGTTGTGGACGTCCGCACTCAGTTTACCGTAAATTCCACTTATGCCGGCTTTGCTTACGAGAACTTGCCCACAAGGGACAAATTCCTGGTTTAAAGAAGGCTAGCTGGTAAACAAATCACTGACAAAAGGAGGAAAACATCGATGTCTATGAGCGATCCAATTGCAGATTTCTTAACGCGGATTCGTAACGCCAACCTGGCACAACACGAATCAGTTGAGGCTCCTGCATCAAAGATGAAGAAGGACATCGCCGAAATCTTAAAGAACGAAGGTTTCATTCGCGATGTTGAATATGTTGATGATAACAAGCAAGGCATCATCCGGGTGTTCTTGAAGTACGGTAACGACGGTCAACGCGTTATTTCCGGCTTGAAGCGGATTTCAAAGCCTGGTCTGCGGACTTACGTTAAGGCTGATGCTGTGCCAAAGGTTCTTAACGGATTAGGTATTGCTATTATTTCAACATCTGAAGGTGTTGTAACTGACAAGGTAGCTCGTGCCAAGAAAATTGGTGGCGAAGTTATCGCTTACGTTTGGTAATCAATTATATTTAGTTAGGAGGTGCACGCATGAGTCGTATTGGTTACAAGGAAATTGACTTGCCAAAGGGTGTTGAAGTATCCCAAGAAGGTAATGTCGTAACTGTTAAGGGTCCCAAGGGTACTTTGTCCCGTGAAATCTCACCTTTGATTAAGATGACCGTCGCTGATAACGTTGTTAAGTTTGACCGTGACGATGATACTAATCGGCTGAAGATGCTTCATGGTACTACCCGGGCTAACGTTAACAACATGGTTGAAGGTGTTGTTGATGGTTACAAGAAGGTTCTTAAGTTAGTCGGTGTTGGTTACCGTGCTCAATTCAAGGGTAACAAGTTGATCTTGACTGTTGGTTACTCCAACCCAGTTGAAATGGACAAGCCTGAAGATATTGATATCAAGGTTCCTGACAACACTACTATTGAACTGAGCTCAATCAACAAGGAACACCTTGGTGATTTTGCTGCTCAAGTTCGTGCCGTTCGTTCACCTGAACCATACAAGGGTAAGGGTATTCGTTACGAAAACGAACACATCATCCGTAAGGAAGGTAAGACTGGTAAGTAATCTGATTAGATTATTCTATCAGCAATTAATAATTAACATAAAATATTCAATAAGAGGTGACTATTGTGATTTCTAAACCAGATAAGAACAAGATCCGTCAACGCCGTCACATGCGCGTTCGCGGTAAGATTTCTGGTACTGCGGAGCGCCCACGCTTAAGTGTTTACCGTTCAAACAAAAACATTTACGCTCAATTAATTGATGACGTAAAGGGTGTGACGCTCGCAAGTGCCTCCACAAACGACAGCGAAGTTAGTGGTAAGACTAAGACTGAACAAGCTAGTGGCGTTGGTGCATTGATCGCCAAGCGTGCTGCTGCTAAGAACATCACTAGCGTTGTATTTGACCGTGGTGGTTACCTTTACCACGGACGGGTACAAGCATTAGCTGAAGCTGCTCGTGAAAACGGACTTAAATTCTAAGGAAAAGGAGGAATAACCTGCGATGTCAGAATACATTGATCCAGCTAAGTTAGACTTAGATGACCAAGTGGTTGCCATCAACCGGATTACCAAGGTTGTTAAGGGTGGTCGTCGGATGCGTTTCGCTGCCTTAGTTATCGTCGGTGACCGTAAGGGCCATGTTGGTTTTGGTACTGGTAAGGCTCAAGAAGTTCCAGAAGCTATCCGTAAGGCTCAAGCTGCTGCTGAAAAGAACCTCATTACTGTGCCAATCGTTGGTACGACTATTCCACACGAAGTTATCGGTACTTACGGCGGTGGTAAGATCATGCTCAAGCCAGCCGTTGAAGGTTCCGGGGTTGCCGCTGGTGGTGCGGTTCGTAACGTTATGGACCTGGCCGGTGTAGCCGATGTTACTTCCAAGCGTCTTGGTTCTAACACGCCAATCAGCGTTGTTCGTGCAACCTTTGAAGGTTTGAAGCAACTGAAGAGTGCTGAAGAAGTTGCTAAGCTTCGTGGCGTTTCAGTCGATCACTTGGCAGAATAAGGAGGGCACTAATTATGGCTAAAGTTAAAGTTACCTTAATCCACAGTGTTGCCCACCGTGAACCAACCCAACGTAAGACCGTTAAGGCATTGGGCTTAGGCAAGATCGGTAGTTCAAACATTCTACCAGACAACGCCGCAACACGTGGTCAAATTTTCAAAGTAGCTCACTTAGTTTCAATTGAAGAAGTTAAGTAATTAAAACTAAATAATAAGGAGGTGCCTACCAAATGAAGTTAAATGAATTGAAGCCAGCTGAAGGTTCTCGTTCAAAGCGTCTTCGTAAGGGTCGTGGTCTTTCATCAGGTCATGGTTTTACTTCTGGACGTGGTACTAAGGGTCAAAAGGCTCACGGCAAGACTCGTCTTGGTTTTGAAGGGGGCCAAATGCCACTCTACCGGCAAATTCCAAAGCGTGGTTTCACCAACATCAACCGCAAGGAATACGCCATCGTTAACTTAACTGCTCTGAACAAGTTTGATGACGGTACGGAAGTTACCCCACAAGTACTTGTTGAAAATGGTTTAGTTAAGAACCTGAAGAGTGGTGTTAAGGTTCTTGGTAGCGGTAAGCTAGAAAAGAAGTTAACTGTTAAGGCTAACAAGTTTTCTGCTTCAGCAGTTTCAGCCATTGAAGCTGCTGGCGGTAAAACTGAGGTGATGTAATTTGTTCAAAGCCGTCATGAACACGTTGAAGGTTAAGGAAATCCGTAAAAAGATTTTCTTTACCTTGTTCGTGTTGATTGTTTATCGAATTGGGGCGGCTATCACTGTTCCTGGAGTTAATGCTGCAGCTTTGCAGGAAATTTCCTCGACCGGGTTAGCATCGATCCTCAATACTTTTAGTGGTGGTGGCCTGGAAAACTACTCGTTATTTGCAATGGGTGTTTCTCCTTATATCACTGCTCAAATTGTTGTTCAACTGCTGCAGATGGATATTGTTCCGCGGTTTGTTGAATGGAGTAAGCAAGGTGAAGTTGGACGGCGCAAACTTAACCAGGCCACGCGGTGGTTGACAATTGTTCTTGGTTTTATCCAGTCAATTGGGATTACCGCTGGTTTTAATGCGTTAAGTACAATTAAGTTGGTTAACCATCCGAATGTGGAAACATTCCTGACGATTGGGTTAATCCTAACGGCGGGGACGATGTTTGCTACTTGGATGGGGGACATGATTACCGAACGTGGTATTGGTAATGGTGTTTCAATGCTGATCTTTGCTGGGATTGTTGCTCAAATGCCTGGTGCTATCAGACAACTTTGGGATGATCAAATTGCTGGTGAATCTGGTGCGGCCCTTTGGTCTGGAATCGGATTTATCGCCTTAGTAATTGTAGCGTTACTGATCATTGTTGCGTTTGTCACTTGGGTTCAACAAGCGGAACGGCGCTTGCCGATTCAATACACTCGTCGGACAACCACTTCACCATCAAGTAGTTACCTACCATTAAAGATTAATGTTTCTGGGGTTATCCCGGTTATCTTTGCGGGTTCCTTTATTTCAACTCCGCAAACGATCTTGATGGCCTTCCAACAAAATCATGGTGGTGACACTTGGTATCAAGTTTTAACGACGATCTTTAACATGCAATCCGGTCCAGGGATCACATTGTACACGTTATTGATTGTTGTATTTACCTTTTTCTATGCCTTTGTTCAGGTTAATCCGGAAAAACTCGCCGAAAACCTGCAAAAGCAAGGATCCTATATCTCTGGTGTTCGTCCAGGGCGCGGGACACAGGATTTTGTTTCAGGTTTGTTAATGCGTTTAAGTACGGTGGGGTCACTGTTCTTAGGATTGATTTCATTAATCCCGTTGATCGCAAGTAATGTTTGGAACCTTAGCCAGTCAATTGGTCTTGGTGGGACAAGCTTACTGATCATTGTTCAGATTGCCCTTGATGTTATTCGTCAGTTAAACGGATTGACAATGAAGCGTGAATACATTGGATTTATTCGTGAACCAAAAGGAGGAAATGGCAAATGAGTATGAATCTTGTTTTAATGGGTTTACCGGGTGCCGGTAAGGGTACTCAAGCTCAAAAGATTGTGGAAGATTTCGATATCCCGCACATTTCAACGGGGGACATCTTCCGTGCGGCAATTAAGAACGAAACGCCAATGGGTGTTGAAGCTAAGAAGTACATCGATAAGGGTGAATTAGTTCCGGATGAAGTTACTAACGGAATCGTTAAGGAACGGTTAGCCAAGGATGATACGAAGAAGGGCTTCATGCTTGATGGTTTTCCTCGTAATCTTAACCAAGCAGCAGCTTTGGATAAGATGTTGGCGGAGAGCAACCGGCAATTAGATGCAGTCATCAATATTCATGTCGAACCAGATGTATTGGTAGAACGGTTGAGTGGTCGGTTTATTTGTCGCAATTGTGGTGCTACGTATCACAAGATTTACAATGCACCCAAGGTTGAAGGTACGTGTGACGTTTGTGGCGGCCACGACTTCTACCAACGTGATGACGATAAGCCGGAAACGGTTAAGAACCGTTTGGATGTTAACATTAAGTTGAACACGCCACTGGTTGACTACTATCAAAAACAAGGTGTGTTGCACACGATCGATGGTCAACAAGACATCGATAAGGTTTACGAAGACGTCAAGAAAGTACTTAACAACCTTTAATCAGCACTGATAACTTGCGCTTCTTAGTGACTTATGCTAAACTTAGCAAGGTTTATCTAGCTGACAGTGGGAAGTAGTATGCTTTCCACCGTTTTTACGTAATTTCTTGATTAAGCAAGGAGGAACCGTTTCGTGGCAAAAGCCGATGTGATTGAAGTTGAGGGTAAGGTTACCGAAACCCTACCTAATGCAATGTTTAAAGTTGAACTGGAAAATGGAGCGGAGATTCTTGCTCACGTTTCCGGTAAGATCCGTATGCACTACATCAAGATCTTACCTGGTGACCGAGTAAAGGTCGAAATGTCTCCATATGACCTGACTAAGGGTCGGATTACGTTCCGGTTTAAGTAATAATTGTTAATCTAGGAACTCTCTAGGAGGATTTAAGAATGAAAGTAAGACCATCAGTCAAGCGGATGTGCGAGCACTGCAAGATCGTTAAGCGTCATGGACGTGTTATGGTTATTTGCTCTGCTAACCCAAAGCACAAGCAACGTCAAGGTAAGTAATTTTATTTAATAGGAATGGAGGTGCACTAAATGGCTCGTATTGCAGGTGTCGATTTACCTCGTGACAAGCGAATCGTAGTCGGCTTAACTTATATTTACGGTATCGGTGATTCCCGTGCTAAGAAGATCTTGGAAAACGCCGGTGTCTCAGAAGATGTTCGTGTTCGTGATTTAACTCCGGACCAAGAAGAAAAGATCCGTGGTCAAGTTGAAAACATCCGGGTTGAAGGTGACTTACGCCGGGAAGTTTCAATGAACATCAAGCGGCTCCAAGAAATTGGTTCATACCGTGGAATGCGTCACCGTCGTGGTTTACCAGTTCGTGGTCAACACACTAAGAACAACGCCCGGACTCGTAAGGGTAAGGCCGTAACCATCGCTAACAAGAAGAAGTAATTTAATTTTATAAAAAAGGAGGTTAGTACTAGATATGGCAACCAAAAAAGGTACGCGTAAGCGTCGTGCAAAGAAGAATGTTGAAACTGGTGTAGCTCACATTCACTCAACATTTAACAACACTTTGATCATGATTACTGACGTTCAAGGTAACGCCGTTGCTTGGTCATCAGCTGGTGTCTTGGGCTTCAAGGGTTCACGTAAGTCAACTCCATTTGCTGCCCAAATGGCTTCAGAAGCTGCTGCTAAGCAAGCTATGGAACACGGTATGAAGACTGTTGAAGTCGAAGTTAAGGGTCCAGGTTCTGGTCGTGAAGCTGCTATCCGTGCTCTGCAAGCAACTGGTTTGGAAGTCACTGCTATTCGTGACGTTACGCCAGTTCCTCACAATGGTTCTCGTCCTCCAAAGCGTCGTCGTGTTTAATTGGCATTTGGTGGAGAACCTTATTTCCACAATTGTCTTTTTAAAAAAATACGAACCACGTTTGAAAGGGGTACAGGGATAGAATGATCGAATTTGAAAAGCCAAACATTCATAAAGTTGAAGAGACAGATAACTACGGCAAGTTTGTTGTAGAACCACTTGAGCGCGGCTATGGGACTACTCTTGGTAACTCACTGCGACGTGTTCTGATTGCTTCATTACCAGGTGCAGCAATTACCACCATGCAAATTGATGGGGTTTTGCACGAATTCAGTACCGTTAAAGGGGTAACTGAAGATGTAACCCAAATTATCTTAAATCTTAAGAAGGTTTCGCTTAAAATCAATTCTGAGGACCAAAAGGATTTGGAATTAGATGTTAAGGGACCAGCTGAAGCAACTGCCGGTGACATTCAGGGCGATGGTGAAGTTACCATTTTGAATCCTGATCTGCACATTGCTACTGTTGCTGATGGTGCTGAGCTGCACATTAAGATGACAGCTGATAAAGGTCGCGGTTACCTTTCAGCCAATGATAATAAGGCCCGGATGGAAGATCTTGCTATTGGTGTTTTGCCAATTGATTCCATCTATACCCCAATTGAACGTGTTAACTACACCGTTGAAAATGCGCGGGTTGGTCAACGAAGTGATTATGACAAGTTGACTTTGGATGTTTGGACTGATGGTTCATTAACACCAACCGAAGCGGTTAGTTTGGGTGCCAAGATTTTGACCGAACACTTGGATATGTTTGTCAACCTGACTGAAACGGCACAAAATGCCCAAGTAATGGTTGAAAAGGAAGAAACCCATAAAGAAAAGACGCTTGAAATGACGATTGAAGAACTTGACTTATCTGTTCGTTCCTACAACTGTCTTAAGCGTGCTGGTATTAACACCGTTAAGGAATTAACGGACCGTACCGTTTCAGACATGATGAAAGTTCGGAACTTAGGACAGAAGTCATTAGAAGAAATTAAGCTCAAGTTAAATGATCTCGGCGTTTCATTCCGCCAAGATGATTAATTGATACCAAATGCAAAGGAGGGAACCACTTCATGAGTTACCGTAAATTAGGACGTACAAGTTCACAACGTAAGGCTTTATTACGTGATTTAACTACTGATTTAATTGTTAATGGTCAAATTACCACTACTGAAGCACGTGCTAAGGAAGTTCGGAAGACCGCTGAAAAGATGGTTACGCTTGCCAAGCACGGTGACCTTGCTTCTCGTCGTAAGGCTGCTTCATTCGTTCGGAATGTTGTTGCTGATGTTAAGGAAGACGGCGATGACATCCGTATCCAATCTGCACTTCAACACTTGTTTGAAGAACTTGCTCCCAAGTATGCAGATCGTAAGGGTGGTTACACGCGGATTCTGAAGACCATGCCTCGTCGTGGTGACGGTGCACCAATGGTTATTCTACAATTCGTGGACTAATTACTAAATAACTAAATACGTAATAAAGAATCACTATCACTGATAGCATAGAGCGTTACGATGGTGGGGCAACCCTAGTCTAGCTCGAATGCGGAAACCCCGTGCGCTGCAGTGGTAAGTGATTTTTTATTTACGCTCATTTTTCGGGCGGAAGGAGTTTTCCTACTTTTTCTCAGCAGATTTTCTGACTCGGGGGCACTTCTTTGTTAAAATAGGTATATTAATTGCGAAGGGATATTGAAAACGTGGATGGTATAAATCTTAAGAATATTTCTTATACATACCCCGGGGCAGCACACCCGGTTTTTAGTGGTTTAAATTTGCAAATACCACGAAATAAGTGGACCACGATGATTGGTCAAAATGGGAGCGGTAAAAGTACCATTGCTCGTTTGATTGATGGCTTGTTGGTACCTGCTACGGGCTCAATTACGGTTAATGGCCTACCTGTCGTCGAAGATAAGCTACCCGAACTCCACCGCCGGCTGGGAATTGTTTTTCAAAATCCTGATAATCAGTTTGTCGGGGCAACGGTTGCGGACGATATTGCCTTTGGACTAGAGAATCATCAGGTTCCCCATGAGCTGATGCAAAAGCGAATTGACGCTGCACTTGCTAAGGTGGGAATGACTGACTTAGCGGATGCCGAGCCGACGATACTTTCTGGTGGTCAAAAACAACGGGTCGCGATTGCGGGGATTTTAGCATTAGAGCCGGAAATTATCATTTTGGATGAGGCCACCTCAATGCTGGATCCGGAAGGCCGGCAGGTAATTTTAGAGTTAATTGATAACCTCCGAAACCAGCAGGACCTAACAATTATTTCAATTACCCACGACCCAGTCGAAATGGAGTTGGCAGACCAAATTATTGTCGTCGACCAACACGGGATTGCTGATCAGGGACCGGCCCCTGACATTCTCAAACAAACGGACCTTTTACGCCAACTGGGGGTTGGTATTCCAACGGGGCAACATTTACATGACCTACTGGAGGCGGCCGGAGTAACACTCCCTGATCGCTACTTTACAACGAATGAAATGGTGGAATGGCTATGCCAGAAATTAAGTTAACAAACCTCAGCTACTCATATTCAAATACGGGCCACGCTGCACTCCATGATGTAAATCTGACGGTAGCCAGCGGCTCCTATACGGCCATTGTTGGCCATACAGGTAGTGGGAAGTCCACGTTGGTTTCATTGATTGACGGCCTCTTAAGCCCCTCCGCTGGCGAAGTGCAGGTTGGGGAGGTCCGTGTAAATAGTAGCGCTAAACGTGCTAATTTAGCCAAGCTACGCCAGCACGTCGGCTTTGTCTTTCAGTTTCCCGAGCAGCAGCTGTTTGCCGAAACGGTTGAAAAGGATATTGCCTTTGGTCCCGAGAACTTAGGTTGGTCAGCGGAACGGGTTGACGCGGCGGTCCGGGACGCAATGGAAGAAGTGGGGCTGTCTGCTGAGTTGGCTAAGCGCTCACCATTTATGCTGTCTGGCGGTCAGATGCGCCGGGTCGCAATTGCCGGGGTACTGGCAATGAAACCGGCCGTCCTAATTCTGGATGAACCAACGGCCGGCTTAGATGCCCGGTCCACCGAGACGTTATTAGGATTAGTGGATCGCCTGCACCAAGAGGGGCGGACAATTCTCCTAATTACTCACCAAATGGACCAGGTGGCCCAGTATGCCGACCAGGTAGTGGTAATGAATCATGGTCGACTGGTTACGGCAACGACACCACAGCAATTATTTGCTGATCGGCAACTACTAGCAGATAACCACCTTGGTCAACCGGCGGCAATGAAAATTAGTCAAACCCTTCAAGAACGGGGTATTCAACTTTCGCCGACACTAACGTTAACGCAACTTGCTAGTCAGCTAGCAGCACAGCTAGGAGGCGATGAGCACAATGGGTAATACAATTGTCTTTGGTAGTTATGTCCCGGGAAATTCACCCCTTCACCGCCTGGACCCCCGTGTTAAGTTACTATTGTGTATTTTTTATGTTGTTTTAGTATTCTTTGCCAACAGCTGGTCGACATGTTTATGGCTAATACTGGTTCTTCTTGCGACTATTTTCGCTAGTCAGGTCAGCATTAAGATGTACTGGCGAGGAATTCGCCCGTTAGCGTGGATTATTCTGCTAACCGTCCTTTTTCAGGTTCTATTTAGTGCGGGTGGACCGGTTTATTGGCACTGGGGAATTATGTCGGTTACCCGTGATGGGTTGTTAAATTCTTTAATTATCTTTTTCCGCTTTATGGTCATTATTACGGCCTCAACTGTTTTAACGGCTACCACCCCGACACTGCGGATTGCAGATGCCCTCTCGTGGTTTATGCGACCGCTTAAGTATGTCCATGTACCGGTTAACCAGGTGACCCTGATGATTTCCATCGCCCTTCGTTTCATCCCGACGATTATGGATGAGGCGGTTAAAATTGCCAATGCACAGCGCTCACGGGGGATGAACTTAGATGAGGGGAACATCGTTAAACGGCTAATGCGGATGGTGCCGATCTTAATTCCCCTCTTTGTCGATTCCTTTAAGCGGGCCGAGGAACTAGCGACGGCAATGGAGGCCCGGGGATATGATCCCGCGGCTCCCCGGACGCAGTACCGGCAGCTTTATTGGCAGCGCCGGGATACGGGGGCCCTTGTTGTGCTTGTCCTAGTCGCCGCGGTCTTATTTGGACTGCGCTTTATGCTGTAATCATGAAAGGAGCTTTTATGTACCGCTATAAAATAACCTTTGCTTATGATGGGGCTAACTTTTCTGGCTTTCAGATTCAACCCCACAAGCGGACCGTGGAACAGGTGCTTAAGAACGCGGTGAATAAGATTGCTAAGCACCCGGACCCGCCGATTTCGGTGATTGGTTCGGGCCGGACCGATGCCGGGGTCCACGCCCTCAACCAGGTCGCTCATTTTGATATTCCTTATCAACTAAGTAATGAATCCATGCGAAAGGCCCTTAATAGTATCCTCCCGTTGGATATCCTGGTGAAGAAGGCGGAATTAGTTGATGATTCCTTCCATGCCCGGTTTAGTGCCCACCGTAAGACCTACCGGTACCGGGTTGACCAGGGTGAGTTTGTGAACCCGTTTAAACGCAACTATACGGCCCATTTTAAATACCCGGTTGATATTGAAAAAATGCGCGCTGCGGCCCAGGACTTCATTGGGGAACATGACTTTACTAGTTTTGTGGCTTCGGGAAGTCAAGCCAAGAGTAATGTACGGACGGTTGAAAAAATTACGATTCACCGTGACCCGGCCCAAAATGAGGTCGTCTTTGAATTTACCGGAAATGGCTTTCTTTATAACCAGATTCGGATTATGGTAGCCTTCCTCTTGGAGGTTGGTAGTGGCCAGCGGCCCGTTAGTGACGTCAAACGGGTATTAGCGGCTAAGGACCGGACACAGGCCCGGATGACGGCTCCGGCCAGTGGCCTCTATCTGGTGAATGTTGATTATGGATCAACTACCAAAAACAATTGACGAACAATGGAGAAGAAGGTATACTAACACTTGGTATTTCTTTTCCATCTAATAACTCGGTACACTATTATATGTAAAAGAAAAACAAAATTGGAGGACTTAATCGTGAGAACGACATACATCGCAAAACCTGGTGAAGTTGATCGCAAGTGGTACGTTGTCGATGCTAAGGATGTCCCAATGGGTCGTCTGGCCACCGTCGTCGCATCAATCCTGCGTGGTAAGAACAAGCCAACATTTACTCCACACGTTGATACTGGTGACAATGTTATTGTTATCAACGCTGCGCAAGTTAAGTTAACTGGTAAGAAGGCTTCTCAAAAGATGTACTACCGTCACTCAAACTACCCTGGTGGTTTGAAGGAACGGACTGCCGGTGACTTCCGTGCTAAGGAACCAGAAAAGTTGCTGGAAACTGCTATCAAGGGTATGCTTCCACACAACTCCCTGGGTCACAAGATGGGCTTGAAGCTGCATGTTTACGCTGGTGAAGACCACAGTCATGTTGCACAAAAGCCAGAAGCATTGGACATTACGAACTTAATCTAAGGAGGGAATGGAATTGGCTCAACAAGTACAATACAGTGGTACTGGTCGGCGTAAGGATGCAACCGCACGTGTTCGCTTAGTACCAGGTTCAGGTAAGATTACGATGAACGGCAAGGCAATTGAAGACTACATTCCATTTGCCAACTTACGTGCTATCGTAAACCAACCATTCGATGTTACTAAGACTAACGGTCAATACGACGTTATCGCTAACATCAATGGTGGTGGATTCTCCGGTCAAGCCGGCGCTGTTCGTCACGGTATCGCCCGTGCACTCCTCAGCGTTGACCCTGACTTCCGTGACGCCCTGAAGAAGGCCGGTCTCTTGACTCGTGACCCTCGTATGAAGGAACGTCGTAAGCCAGGTCTGAAGAAGGCTCGTAAGGCTGCTCAATTCAGTAAGCGTTAATATTCGATTATCGCTTCCATTAAAAGAGATCGCATTGGCGGTCTCTTTTTTGTTTTAAAAGTTTTGGGATTATCACAAGGTAAAAATGCTATAATCGACGTTAGGAAATTTTAGTAATGATTTAGGGAGGGTTCCTTTTGGCAAAGGGCAAACGCAAAACAGGCAAACGTAAATCAGGGGTCCGGTTTTTAATTTGGCTACTGGTAATTATCGCTTTATTCTTAGGGGTCTACTTGGCTCACCACTATTACCGGATTTGGAATCAGCAGCGGATTGAGGAACAGATGCGGCGCCAAGACCGTCAGGCCAAGCAATCTTTCATCAAGCAAGTTGCCCCGGAGGCCCAGGCCATGCAGAATTCTTACCACGTTTATGCATCGGTAACCATCGCTCAGGCAATTTTGGAATCCCAATGGGGAACTAGTCAGTTAGCCTCTCAGTACCACAACCTCTTTGGGATTAAGGGGACCGATCCAGCTAATTCGAAGGTCCTAACGACGAAGGAATATGTCAATGGTCGCTGGATTGTCACCAAGGGCCGCTTCCGTGTTTACGACAGCTGGAGTGATTCCATCAAGGATCACACCAAGTTAATGCTGAACGGGACGGATACCAATAAGGATAACTACCAGGCAGTGGTTCAGGCGAAAAATTATCGGGAGGCGGCACGAGCCTTACAAAAGGCTGGTTACGCAACTGACCCGAACTATGCTAATAAGTTAATCTCGGTTATTCGGACTTATAAGTTATATAATTATGATAAGTAAACAGTAAAGGAGTCGGCTTCATGCAAGAATTAAACGAAAAAATTAGAAAGTTTGGAACGGTTTTACCGGGTAACGTCTTAAAGGTGGACGCCTTCTTGAACCACCAGGTAGATCCAGAACTGATGCTCCACATTGGTCAGGAGTTTGCTAAACGCTTTGCCGATGAAGGAATTACGAAGATCTGGACGGTAGAATCTTCGGGAATTGCACCGGCAGTTATGACGGGCTTGGCGATGAAGGTTCCAGTGATCTTTGCCCGTAAACACAAGAGTTTAACCTTGAATAGTAACATGTACGTGGCAGACGTTTATTCTTACACGAAGAAGACGACTAACCGGATTTCTATTTCTAAAAAATATGTGGCACCGGATGATAAAATCCTGATGATCGATGACTTCTTAGCAAATGGTCAAGCCGTTGAAGGGATGCTGGAGATTGCTGACCAGGCCAGTGTAGCAGTTGCTGGTGCCGGCATTGTGATTGAAAAGAGCTTCCAACCCGGTGGTAAGGAACTGCGTGACCGTGGTATCCGAGTAGAATCACTGGCTCGCATTAAGTCATTAACGGATAACCAGATCGAGTTTGAAGAAGACTAAGGGGGGATTTTGATGGCAGAGGACACGTTATATCCTGGTAGTACGCTGGGGATTATCGGCATCAACCATAATGGTGGTGAATTGATTGCGACGGCTAAGCAGGCCGGCTTTAATGTGGGAGTTTACGTTGATCATTCACAACCGGTCCTGACGAAGTTGGCGGATTTTACCCTTGTTGGTGCCTACAATGATAAGGATAAGTTAACTGAATTTGGTCAAAACTGCGATGCCATTATTTACCAAACTGCTAGTGTTGATTCACAGGTACTCCGTTACCTCAGTAAGTTTGCGGCGGTTCCTCAAGGGATTAACGGACTTGAAATCGTTCAAGACCGGTTAATGGAGCGGGCCTTCCTTGACCAGATCAATATCAACATTGCCCCTTACGTGACGGTAGTTAGTCTTGATGATGTTTACCAGTCAATTGATTCGATCGGTTACCCGGCCCTGTTGAAGCCCATCCAACGGGGAATTGGTGAACAATCGATGATGATTCGGCGCCAATCTGATATTGCCCGGGCGGCCAACTTCATCGATACCGGGACCTACCTGCTTGAATCATGGATTGACCACACTGCTGAGTATACGATGACGGCGGTTACCGATGGGAAGGATGTTAACATCTACCCACTGGCAAAGCTGCAGTTTTCAGCCGATCGGCAGTTAATCGCCGCCGCTACACCAGCCGTGGTTGATGATAATATCCTGACAGAAATGCAACGGATCGTGCGGAGCGTAGCCGACTCCCTGGAATACCGGGGTGTCTTTGCGTTGAACTTTTACGTTACGACCAATGGTTCACTATATGTTAAAAACATTGAACTGGGTTTAACGACGGTGGCTAATGTTTACGATCACTCGACCAACGTTAGCCAGTACGAAGAACAGGTACGGACCACGGTGGGGATGCCGCTGCACATCATTCGTTCACTACAACCGGCCTTACTGATGGTAATTCGGGGCCAGCAAGAAGAGGCTATTAGCCGGCAGCGGTTATTGAAGAATAATTGGCAATTCCGTTTGTTCTTAGGTAACGAAAACGCGACGAACCGCCTACTTGGCTTTGCCTGGGTAACCGGCAGTAATAGCTTAGAAGAGCTTGAGGAACAGGTTGACGATACGGAAGTTTGGTCCGAACCGCTTGCGCCAGGCGATGATGACCATGATTCAGAATAATCGATAAAATTTAACGGGACTGTGACAGACGTCGACGGTCCTTTTTTGTTATAATATTAGCCGACTGATTTTTTAGAGAGGATGGAACGGCGTGAGTAATAGTCAAGCACTACTAGACGGAATGAATGATAAGCAAACGGAAGCGGTTCTGACTACGGAGGGACCCCTTCTGGTAATGGCTGGTGCGGGATCCGGGAAGACCCGGGTATTAACCCACCGGGTCGCCTACCTAATTGAGGAAAAGAATGTCCTCCCTTGGAATATCCTGGCAATCACCTTTACGAATAAGGCAGCTCGGGAAATGCAAGAGCGGGTCGGTAAGCTACTGGGTGAGAGTGCCCAGGATATTTGGGTGTCCACTTTCCACTCCCTGTGTGTGCGGATCTTGCGACGGGACATCGAAAAGTTAGGTTATAACCGGGCCTTTACAATTGCTGATACTAGTGAACAACGGACGCTGATGAAGCAGATCTGTGCGGAACTTAATATCGATACGAAGAAATTTGATCCGCGGAGTATCTTGAGCACCATTTCCAACGCCAAGAACGCCCTACTAACGCCAAAGGATTACGCTGCCCAAGTCGGGAGTAATAACAATCCCCACAGTATGTATAGTCAGGTGGTTGCGCGGGCTTATAAGCTTTATCAAGAGCAATTAGAGGCCAACCAGGCCCTCGACTTTGATGACCTGATCATGAAGACGATCGAACTGTTTGAAAGTGACCCGGAGACCTTGGAGTTCTATCAGGACCGCTTCCACTACATTCACGTTGACGAATACCAGGATACCAATGACGCCCAGTATAAGCTAGTTCACATGCTGGCGGATAAGTACCAAAATATCTGCGTGGTCGGGGATGCAGACCAGAGTATTTACGGCTGGCGGGGAGCCAACATTGAAAATATTCTGAACTTTGAGCGGGACTACCCAAACGCCCACACGGTGATGCTAGAACAGAATTACCGGTCAACCCAGAATATTTTGGATGCGGCCAACCAGGTGATTAAGAACAATAATGGGCGCAAGGATAAGAACCTGTGGACCGAAAATGGTCGGGGCGATAAGATCACCTACTACCAGGCCCAAAACGAACACGATGAAGCCCAATACATTGTTGCTAAGATCAAAGAAGAGCATGACCAGCATGGTTACCACTACAATGACTTTGCAATTCTTTACCGGACCAACGCCCAGTCACGGATTATCGAAGAAACCTTCATGAAGTCCAGCGTTCCATACACAATGGTGGGGGGCCATAAGTTCTACGACCGTAAAGAAATTCGGGACATTTTGGCCTACCTGACCCTCCTTGTTAACCACCGGGACTCGATGAGCTTTAGCCGGGTGGTTAACACCCCAAAGCGGGGGATCGGCCTCACCAGTGTTGAACATTTACGTGAATTTGCCATGGATAACGATTGGTCCCTGCTGGAGGCCAGTCAAAATGTTGATATTGCCAACAATATTACGACGCGGACCCGGACCAAGCTGGCTGACTTTGGCCAGTTGATTAAGGACCTCGACCAGCAAGTCGACTTCCTGAGTATCACGGATTTAACCGACCAAATCCTGGAACGAACGGGCTACAATAAGATGCTGCAAAAGGAAAACAGTCTAGAATCACAGGCGCGCCAAGAAAACCTGGATGAATTTAAGTCGGTAACCCAAGAATATGACCAGCAACACAAGGACGATGACGTGGATAACCGGCAAAAACTGGTTAACTTCTTGGCCGACCTCGCCCTGGTTTCGGACCAGGATGATGTCGACGAACAGGCACCGGCGGTTACCCTGATGACCCTTCACGCTGCCAAGGGGCTTGAATTCCCGGTTGTCTTTCTAGTCGGGATGGAAGAGGGGATCTTCCCACTTTCCCGGGCCCTCATGGAAGATGATGAACTAGAAGAAGAGCGGCGCTTGGCCTATGTCGGGATTACCCGGGCTAAGAAGAAGCTTTACCTGACCAACGCGGTATCCCGTTTGCTGTACGGGCGGATTCAACGTAACCGGCCGTCCCGGTTTATCGACGAGATCGACCCGAACCTGCTGCAAGAAGAGGGCGGGGCAATGCCGACTAGCGGCTTAGGTGGTAACCTGCCGTTCAATAAGCGGACCGATACCCCAACCTGGGCAGAACGTAAGCGGAAGCAACACACTTATCGGGATGCCGGTAAACGGGTTGCACCGGTTACCAACACCGGTACCGGCGCCGACAAGGTTAGCTGGAAAGTTGGCGACAAGGTCACCCATAAGAAGTGGGGCCAAGGAACGGTAGTTAAGGTTAATGGTTCTGGCAATGATATGGAACTAGACATTGCCTTTCCAAACCAGGGGGTTAAGCGGCTCCTGGCCAGTTTCGCGCCAATTCAAAAAGTAACTGATTAGTAAAAAGTGAGGCCAGAAGAATGGATAAACAGATACCAGTCGACCAGTTAACGCTGGCGGCGGCCAAGCAGGAGATTGTTCCCTTAAGAAAGCAGCTGACGCAGTGGGGGAAGGAATACTATGAACAGGATAACCCGTCCGTTGAAGACTACGTCTATGACCGGGCTTACCAACGGTTGGTGGAACTAGAGCAGCAGTTTCCCGAACTTAAAACGCCCGATTCACCGACCCAGCACGTGGGGGGCGGTCCAACAACCCAATTAACTAAGGTCAACCATGATATTCCGATGCTGTCGATGGGGGATGTTTTCTCCGTTGATGAATTGATGGACTTCAACGCCCGCCAGCAAGAAAATAACGACGTGGATGTCACCCCGGAATATAACCTAGAACTCAAGATCGATGGCCTATCACTATCCTTAGTTTATGAAAATGGTCGGTTAGTGCAGGGGTCGACCCGGGGTAACGGGGTGATCGGTGAAGATGTGACGGCCAACGTTAAGACCATTAAGTCAGTACCGCAGCAGCTACCGGAACCACTGAGTATTGAATTTCGGGGCGAATGCTACATGCCAAAGGACGCATTTGTTAAGTTAAACCAGGAACGGGAGGCGGCCGGTCAGCCGGTCTTTGCCAACCCGCGGAACGCGGCGGCTGGTAGCTTGCGGCAGCTCGACCCCAAGGTAACGGCTAAACGGGAGCTCGATACCTTTATGTATTACATCCCGGAATACCAAAAGCTGGGCTTAAAGACCCAGTCAGCAGCACTGGATAAGATGCGGGAGCTGGGCTTTAAAGTTAACCCGAATAACCGAGTGGTTCATAACCAACAGGAGATTGCGGACTATATTGAAGAATATACGGCCAAGCGGGACCAGTTATCCTACGGAATTGATGGGATCGTGGAGAAGGTCAATGACCTCGCCACGGAATCGGCACTAGGAAATACGGTTAAGGTGCCGCGCTGGGAAATTGCCTACAAGTTCCCACCGGAAGAGCAGGCAACCGTCGTCCGCGACATTGTCTGGACCGTTGGCCGGACCGGGAACGTTACCCCGACCGCGGTGATGGATCCTGTTCAGTTGGCGGGGACCACGGTTAGTCGTGCTTCCCTCCATAACCCGGATTACTTACGGGAAAAGGATATCCGCCTAGGTGACACCGTCTACCTGCACAAGGCCGGTGACATTATTCCCGAAATTTCACGGGTGGACCTGAAAAAACGGCCCCAGGATAGTCAACCTTATGTTATTCCAACGACCTGCCCAGTCTGTGGGTCTCAGCTGGTCCACCTGGATGATGAGGTTGCGCTCCGTTGTGTTAACCCAATGTGCCCCGCCCAGATCAAGGAAGGGCTGGCCCACTTTGCCTCGCGTAATGCGATGAACATCGACGGCCTCGGCCCGAAGATTATCCAACAGCTCTGGGATAAGAAATTAATTCATGATGTGGCTGACTTATACCAGCTTACCCGGGACCAATTGTTAACTTTAGATAAATTTGGGGACAAATCAGCGACTAACCTATTGACATCGATTGACAATAGTCGTAATAATTCTGTCGAACGCTTATTATTTGGCCTCGGTATTCGTCACGTAGGTGCCAAGGCGGCCCGGCTAATTATGGCCGAATTTCATTCCCTCGATAAGCTGATGACAGCAAGTGCGGAGGAAATTTCGGCGGTTGAAGGAATCGGGCCGACGATTGGCGAAAGTGTCGAGACCTACTTTGCTAACGAGCAGGTAGTTAAGTTAGTTGAGGAACTCCGGGACGCGGGGGTCAACTTTGACTACCTGGGTGCTAGTACTCCCGCCAACCCGGCTAGTGAGTGGAATGGCCGGCGGGTCGTTTTAACCGGGAAACTAGAACAGCTGACCCGGAACGAGGCGAAGACCTGGTTAGAGGATCATGGTGCCAAGGTCACCGGTAGCGTTTCAAAGAAAACAGATATTGTCATTGCGGGGACGGCCGCGGGTAGTAAACTGGCCAAGGCCCAGGAATTGGGAATTACGGTTTGGGATGAGGCCCGCTTTGCCCAAGCAATGAAGGAGGAAAATTAGATCGTGAAGTTCAAAGTTAAGAAAATAGCAATAACCGCTGCTCTGTTGATGAGTGCGGTTGTCCTTGCTTCATGTGGAAAGAACTCTTCGAAAAACTATAGTACGACCGGTTCTGGTAATGGTAACTACCAGGGAGTAATCCAAAATGGCCGTTACAAGACCAGTAAGGCGCGGGGAATCAACGTGGCCCAAAATGATAACCAGTATAACCAGAAGAGCTTTGAAAGTGGCTTGACCCAGGTTTCCAAGCGGGTCTTCTCACCAAAGTCTTATATTTTCCAGGAAGGTCA
Organism: Limosilactobacillus sp.; assembly: GCF_051873035.1. Lineage (GTDB taxonomy): Bacteria > Bacillota > Bacilli > Lactobacillales > Lactobacillaceae > Limosilactobacillus. Next base: position 962 of record NZ_JBJEEL010000006.1, on the reverse strand, counting down.
GTACTTAAATACTAGTACCTTGCAAAGCTGGCTCGGGCGCAAGACTAAGAAGAATCCGAATGGTTTAAACCCAGCCCAGGGTAAAAAGAGTGACCCGAACCCGGAGTATGTCCAACAAATTGAAGAGCAGGACTACATGACGGATAATGGGCGGTCAATGAAGCTCAAGGGGGTTGTCATCGGGGTTGGTATCAACTCAGAGTACAACTACCAACGAAAGACGGATGGTTCTTCTTATACCAAGAACATTAGTAAGGATGAAATGCAGCGGCAGGGTGAAATTGCCGCCCAAAAGATTCTGACCCGGTTACGGGCCAAGAAGGCGCTGCGCAATGTGCCAATTGTAATTGCCCTTTACAAGCAGGCACCGGATGATAGCCTGGTCGGGGGGAGTTTCTTTGCCTACAGCAAGAACAACGGTAACCGGATCAGCAGCTGGACTAAGCTGAACTACAAGACGATGGTCCTACCAAAGGCTTCTGCTACGAACTCCACGACGAGTGCGGACTCCACGGATAATGACAACTTTGCTAACTTCAAGAGCCAAATCCAAGGCTTCTTCCCGAACCTGAGTGGGGTAACCGCCCAGGCCCAGTACCATAATGGTGAGTTGTCGGGGATGCACATTACCGTGACGACCCAGTTCTACAGTCAAACGGAAATTACGAGCTTTACCCAATACATCGCCCGGGCCGCTAAGCGTTACCTGCCTAGTGGGATCCCGATTGACATCCGGATTCAGTCCGATTCTGAAATGCAGGCGATTGTATACCGGGACGCTGGATCTAACACCTTCCGGACCCACGTTCTTGATTCCTATTAGAAGTGAAAAGTAAGGGTTGATGACAAATTAATTTGCCATCACCCTTATTTTTATTTACGTCATTGCGGGGACGACCAGCGGGTACTTTATTGAATTTGGGCAAGAAGACACGACCTTTTAAAGACGTGATGAATTGCCC
>NZ_JBJEEL010000005.1:0-22123 GCF_051873035.1 Limosilactobacillus sp. | reverse complement strand
CTAAATACTACTTCGCGTTCCCAGAAGCTCGGTCATTTATGGCCGAGTAGTTCACTGCAATGACGGTCCTAAGCTTGGTACTCGGCCCGGCCCTGAGCAATAAACTGACGGGGATGCTGGTCCTGGCGCTACTCTGTATTTTAGTGGTGGCGTATGGAACCACGATCCAGCTAGTCTTCATCGCTATTGCCGAAAAGGATTACCCGCAATCGCTGGCGCTGGCAACCTCATTGCCGTCAATTTTTGCCAATGTCGGTATCTCGTTGGGGTCGTTTACGGCCTCCACGACGGTCCGGTTCCTGCCGCTGGTGACGGTGGGCTACGTTGGCGCGGTCTATGGAGCCCTAGCGATTATCTTGGCCCTGGCCCTTAGGAAGTCCGCTAGTAAGTAAATGCTATAATTTGATTAAATAACTGTGGGAGGATAAGTAAGATGAACATCGTTTGGACATGGGACGTGGTCCGGCGCATTATTGAGGTACTGTGGCTAATTAACATTGCCTTTGCCATCTGGACCGTCTTTCGGACCCGGCGTGATATCGCGTCAACTTGGGCCTGGTTACTGGTACTGTCGCTTTTCCCGGTAATTGGCTTTATCGTGTACCTGTTTGTGGGGCGGAAGCTCTCGAGTGATGATATTTTTAGTATTCGTGATGAGCGGCAGCGATTCCGAAAGCGGGTGGTTGCCCGCCAGGAGGACCTCCTATCTAAGCATAAACTACTTTTGCAAAGTGGCCGCTTAGCCCGGGCCCGCCAGTTGGCGACGTTATCGTCCGGCCTGGATGATGCCATCGTTACCTTTAATAACCGGGTGAAGGTGTTTATCGATGGGAAAAAGTTATTTACCAAGATGATTGATGACTTTGACCAGGCTCAGGACCACATTTACGTTGAGTTCTACACCTTCTATGCCGATGAACTTGGCCATAAAATACTGGCGGCCTTGGAACGGGCGGCTGAACGTGGCGTGACGGTTAAGGTCCTGTACGATTTGAGCGGCTCCCGGGGGACGACCTACAAATTCTTTGCCCATTTGGAAGAATTGGGTGGGGAGGCCCAGCCCTTTAACTCCCGGTCTACCAAGCGGCTATCGACGCCCCGCCTTAACTACCACCTCCACCGGAAGATCGTGGTAGTTGACGGTAAGATCGGCTACATCGGTGGTTTTAACATCGGTGACCAGTATGTCGGCAAAAAGGCTAAGTTTGGTTACTGGCGTGATACCCACCTGCGGATCATTGGCCAGGCGGCCCTGACCTTGACCGGGCGGTTTGCGATGGATTGGAATATGACCTGTCGGAAGACCGATAAGCACCGGGTTGATATCAAAAAGATGGTAGAGCAGCTGGATATTAAGCGGCCCGCTGACCCCAATAAGGACGTCGTAATGCAGACTGTTTCCTCGGGGCCGGATAACGAGGACTACGCGATCCGGCGGGGGTACGAGTCAATCATTTCTTCGGCCCGGAAGTATGTCTACATCCAAACCCCGTACCTCATTCCAGAGGAGTCCGTCTTAGAGGCGCTAATAGTAGCCGCCCGCAGCGGAATCGATGTTCGGGTAATGATCCCTTGTATGCCCGACCACCCCTTCGTTTACCGGGCAACTGAGTACTATGCCAAGTACCTGGTTAACAACGGGGTTAAGGTTTACAAGTACAATCACGGTTTCTTACATGCTAAAACGATGGTTAGTGGGGACAACCTAGCGTCCGTTGGTTCGGCTAACCAGGACTACCGGAGCTACCGGTTGAATTGGGAGGCCAACGCCTTTGCTTATAACGAGAAACTGACGGCCCAGCTAAAGAAGATCTTTGAAGATGATATCAAGGACAGCACCCTGCTGACACCGGAATACTTTAACCAGCAGTCCCGCTGGCGCAAATTTAAGCAGTACTTCTCCCGCCTGTTGTCGCCGGTATTGTAATATGAAGAACGCCTAATAGTTGGCTTTTGCCAGTTACTAGGCGTTATTTATTTTAGTTAGGGAGACCAGAGTGGGATAGAACGGTCGCATATACAGTTGCTTTATAAATATTCATTTACTATGAATAAATATGTGGACTTATGAATGTGAAACGACTATACTGGTTATAAACATGACGGATAACGAATGGAGGATAAAATTATGGATAGTTCAATTCTGAGTAAGACTTACCAACAGCCTCAGTCAAACATCTTGGCGGATGTCTGTGCGTTGGCGGCCAAAATGGACAACGTGATTGACCTGTCAGTTGGTGACCCGAACTTCACCACCCCACAGCCAATTATTGAGGCTGCCTTTGAGAAGGCTAAGCAGGGGATGACCCACTACACGGCCGCTGAAGGGCTCCCCGAATTACGTCAGGCCATCTGTGATTTCTACCATTCAAAATACCAACTTAGTTTTGACCCGGCCCAGGTACTGATTACGGTCGGGGCTGAACACGCCCTTTTCATTGCCCTAGAAGCGATCCTTGATCCCGGAGACGAAGTTATTGTTCCTGAACCATGCTTCTCACCTTACCTGGAACAGGTCAAGATGGCCGGTGGCACACCGGTGATTGTCGATGGGAAGGCCGCTGACGGCTTTAAGATCGATGCCGCTGAAATTGCTAAGAAGGTTACTCCTAAGACGAAGGCAATTGTTATCAACACGCCAAATAACCCGTCTGGTAACGTCATGACGGCGGAAGAAGAACAGGCGCTGGCTAAGTTGGCAATCGACCATAACCTGTTAATCTTTAGTGATGAAATTTACGCGGACTATGTCATGCCGGGGAAGCAATTTACGCCAATCGCCAAGTTTGCACCGGAAAATACGGTGATCGTTAGTGGAATGTCAAAGAGTTTTGCGATGACGGGCTGGCGGATCGGCTACCTAATCGGTCCAGACTGGCTAATTCGGGCGGCCAATGACGTTAACGATGCCGTAACCTTCTCGGCGCCAACCATGTCACAGGAAGGGGCACTATATGGTCTCCAGCACCATGATGAACTGGTAGCACCAATTGTTCAGGCCTTCCAAAAACGGTTGAGTTACCTCCAAGAAGAACTACCGAAGATCAGCTGGTTAGATGTTAGCCCGGTAGAAGGGAGCATCTATGTCTTTGCCGATATCCGGGCAACCGGTCTGAATTCGGTTGACTTTGCCGACCAGTTATTGAAGAAGGCGGGAATCCTGGTGGTACCAGGGTTGGCCTTTGGTAAGTGCGGTGAAGGCTTTGTCCGGATTGCCGCTACCCAGCCGTTAGATAAGCTGGAAGAGGCAGTGGAAAAGATGAAGAAGCTTACCTGGTAAGGAGGTCACGGTCATGAAGATTTTAATGTATGCGGTCCTGGAACCAGAAAAGAAGTATATCCAAGAATGGTCCGAAAAAAACGGGATCGAAGTTAAGTGTGTGGATGAACGTCTGGACGCGAAGACTGTTGAATGGGCCAAGGGCTTTGACGGAATTGACTTTCAACAAACCCAGCCCCTGGACCCGGTAGTCTACCAAAAGTTGCACGAGTACGGAATTAAGCAGTTAACCGCCCGGATGGTAGGTTATGACATGATTGACTTTGACCTGGCTAAAAAGTATGACCTGGTAGTCACTAACGTACCGGCGTACTCACCACGAGCAATTGCGGAAATGGGGCTGACCCAGGCCCTGCGCTTGGTCCGGAAGTTGGGCTATTACGACCAACGGATGGATAAGCTTGACTTCCGTTGGGCCGGTCTCGAAAGTACCGAGATTTATAACCTGACCGTTGGTATTATCGGTGCCGGTCATATCGGTGGTGCGACGGCACAACTTTATTCCGCGCTGGGGGCCAAAGTGATTGCGACGGACCCTATCCACCGGGTCGAATTAAATCCCTACTTGGAATATACCGACCAGGAGACCCTGCTGAAAACCGCGGATATTGTGACCGTCCACACCCCCTTGAATGAGTCGACGACTAACTTATTTAACAGTGCAACCTTTAAGAAGATGAAGTCGACGGCCTACCTAATCAACATGGCCCGGGGTGGAATCGTCAATGCGGACGACCTGATTACCGCTTTGCAGAATAAGGAAATTGCCGGGGCGGCCCTGGACACCCTGGCCGACGAAGGACAATTCTTCGAGAAGCAGGCGACACCAGAAGAAATCCCGGATGATTACAAGACCCTACGTGCCATGCCGAATGTCTTAATTTCACCACACAGTGCCTTCTATACGGACACGGCCATGAAGAACATGGTGGCAATGGGGCTGGATGATGTTGTAGCGGTTGTGAAGGGACAACGGCCACAATTCGAAGTCTTTAACTAAAATACTGGATACAAAATCGGAGCAAGGTAAGCGCCCATGCTGGACAATTACCTTGCTCCTTTTATTTGTCTTATTCGACACCAATTTCTTTAGCGTATGCCTGTTCAGCTGCACTAAGACGTTCACGTTCCTTTTGGTTGTACCATGGTGAAATTGTGAAGGCCATGATATCGTTGATCAGGTAGATAGAACTATTGACCGCCATTGCCAGGGTAGCCGAACCCTGCCGGTAGGAAATAAACCACAGGACTAGTTGGGCAATTCCGGAGGCTAGCCACCAGAAGTACTGGTTATTGAAACGTAGGAAGCAGATTACCCCGGCAGTGAGGCTAATTGAGAAGCTAATTGCGTCAATCCACGGCCGCGGGTCATCAGTTAGTTGACCAATCAGGTAGCCGGATACCAAGTACACAATTCCCGTTGCGATAATGGCAACCAGCCAGCTTCGGGCGTTAAACTGCCGGATCTTGGAGGCCATATTTACGTTCCAGTTTGCCGAAAGTAAGACCGGAATATCCAGGGTAATCATGTAGGCGATCTGCTCACCAATACTGAGGTAGTTCTTGGCGTTAAAACCCACGATAATAAAGCAAATTGCGGACAGGATACCGAGCACCCCATTGACGGACTTAGCGGCGTTGATGGCCAGGACGCAAAGGACCCCCAGTGTGGTCCCGATAAAGGTGATGATAGTTAGCCAGGTCAGCGGTGCGTTGGCCAAAGTCATTACCTGACACCCCAGGCTGAAGAAAAATAAGTAATAGTTTTGCTGTGGCCAACCCTTAAGCTGGTGACCAAGAAATTTAAAGTAGTTAGTTAACATAATTTGACCCCTATATATAGATTAATAGTGGTCTGTAGCGCTACAAAACACAACATATGGTATTCTAGCGGTCGGATTGGTTGATTGCAAGTACCAGTCGAAGTGGTTGATCATTTGATCGGGTTAGCAATCATGCTAGCTAACCACAATGAGAGCGGTTCAACTTAAGGGAAAGATTTTTTATTTTGAACTGAGTGCAATTTTAATGATGGTGACCTGATAAGAGGCCTGCGGGGCCTGAACGGTTACCGTTTTGCCTGCCGGTTGGTGAAGGATGGCCTGCCCGAGTGGGGAGTCAAAGGAAACCTTTTGCTTTGCCAAGTCAGCCTCTTGTTTCCCCACGATCTGGTAACTGGTAACGTCATCGTCATCTTCAAAGCGCAGGGTGACGGTTGTCCCGAGGTCGACCTCATCGGCAGAACCAGGATCAATGATTTGTGAGTACTGGAGCTGCTTGTTCAGGTAGCGCAGGCGGCTTTCTAGGTGGCGGAGTTCCCGCTTGGCGGTACTGTACTCGGTGTTTTCGGAAAGGTCGCCCAGTGCCCGGGCCGCCTTTAACTGTTCAATCTTAGCTGGCCGGTCTGCCTGGAGTTTGGCAATCTCATCCTCAATTTCTTGGTAACCACCCTTCGTCATCTTTTGAAAGTAGACGTGTTTCATTGCCTCTTGAAGCTTCTTCTTTTGCATTTGATGACCCCCATTTAATCTTTACTTTACAATTATGATATGATAGATAGGAAAATTCAATTTAGAACAGAGGAGTATATAAATATGAACGAACAAGAAGGACATATCAAAGAGTTCCTTGCTTCGTCCACGTATAGTCAGCTATCTGCTAACCAGCAAAAGCACGCTCAAGATATCTTGAACCGTTTCACTCAGCACATGATGGATGAACAGCACTTGGCCGATACCGCGTGGACACCCCAGGCGGTTAAGGAGGTGATGGTTGGTGACTTTATCGCTGATCCAGCATTGACTAACCAGTTCGGGATTGCGGTTGCCCCAGTGCTAAAGGCTTACTTGTCCTATTTGGATGTTGCTAACCAAGCAGAATTAGTGGCGGCCATCGATGAACAGCGGACCAACATGAACCACTGTCGGAAGGCCCACCAGACCTGGGCACAGTTACACGGCGACCAACAGCCAGCCGCGAAGGAAACGAAGCCGGCCGAACAAAAGTCGACCACTGAGGCGGCACCCGCAGTAAAGCCGCTGACGAAGCAACAGTTAGCCGACTTTCAAAAGCAATGTGGCCATGCCGTGGCGGTTGAGCCCGAGTTCCAAAACCAGGAATTAGATGCTGCCGGACAGCAGTATGTGGTTGCCCAGTTTATCAAGTTAATGGCCCAGGAATGCAATGAGTATCCTGGTAGCTGGGAATTCCATGACCTGCAACGGGTATTAGGGATGATGATGCCACTGGATCCAGATATTACGGCTAAGCAAATTAAAAATATTGTCCCAACTGCCCAAGCCCTGTTTGACTACCTGAAGCGCACCAAGCAAATCAACCTGGAACAGTATCGGACTGCCCTGAAGGCCATTGCTAAGATGCAGCCATCACAGGACATGCTGTCTAGTTTGAGCCGGCGGGAGCGGGAAACGCAGTTGATGCTTTCCTTTATCCGGAGCAACGGAATCGATACGGATGACGTTAAAACGGCTGAGAAGTGGATGGATGAGCACCGTCAAGAAGTCGCTAGCTTTATGCGGACACTGCTGAATCCGTGGAGCGACTATGAGCGTCAACAGATGGCGACTAAGCGTCGTAACCAGGCCCGGCAAACATCAGCGGGTGCTGTTAAACGGCGGGTACCACGGGGAATCAAGTTTAGTAAGAAATCACGGCGTAAGAAGCACCATAAAAAGTAAAAGGAGGGGACCACGATGAGTGTTGAGATACCACAAAGTATGGACGATGTGGTAATGCAGGTTGCCCAACGGAAGCTACATGGTGAGAATGTTACCGAAGATGATGTCATTAAACGGGCCGTTCGTGATATTTTGCAAGCGTTGTTCGACGAAGCGCTAGAAGGCCACTATGATGATGTTAAGTGGTCAGGGGATGACCTAGAAGTAACTGACTTTATGGGGAAACCAGTTGGTAAGGTTAGCCCGAAGAGTGCTAGTTTTATTACTGATTTTCGTGAGAATGCCGATGAGTTAACACTTCGTCTGGAAGATGAAACGACCAAACTGGTCGGTGGACGTTAATTATCGGGAGTTAGGGAAAATTCGCTGCTTGATAGGCGAACTTTTTCTTATTACTACTGATTAATATTCGAGATATAACTAAGAGGCTGAGAAAAAGTGGGCTTTTTCTCAGTCTCTTATTAGTTTTCTGGAACAATTTACTAGAAGCGTCTTAAGAAAACAAAAAAATTTAGAATTGTTTATTGTGTGAAATAACTGCTTGTTAACTAATCAGTAACTATGTGCTTGCTCACTTCACAAACTATTTAATTGTAAAAATGTTACCTGGTTACTTTTAAATAGGTAATAACTAGAAAAATAGTGCTAAAGTAACTTTGTGAATTTCACAAAGTTATGTTATCTTATAGGTGGCATAAGGGAGGCGTCAAATGAAAGGAGCGTCCTATCATGTTAATCGGGATTCCAAAGGAAATTAAGAACCAAGAAGAACGTGTTGGTGCTACCCCAGGAATGGTTGCTAGCCTAGTTGCTGGTGGACACCGGGTGATTGTGGAGCAGGGTGCCGGACTAGGAACCGGTTTTACCGATGACGACTATACCAAGGTCGGTGCCGAAATTGGTTCGGCCGCGGATGCTTGGGAAGCAGAGATGATCATCAAGGTTAAAGAGCCACTGGACTCTGAATACCACTACTTCCGTCCTGGAATGATTATCTACACTTACCTTCACTTGGCAGCTGACCCGCAGCTGACCACGGCGTTACTCGAAAATAACGTTACTGGGGTTGCCTACGAAACGATGGTCGGTAAGAATGGTGGGCTACCGCTCCTGGCGCCGATGAGTGAAATCGCCGGGCGGATGTCAGTCCAAGTCGGTAGTCACTTCCTCGAAGAACCACATGGTGGCAAGGGCCGGCTGTTAGCTGGCACCACCGGTGTAGAGCGTGGGAAGGTAACGGTAATTGGTGCTGGTACCGTGGGCTTCAATGCAGCTAAGATTGCGGTCGGTATGGGCGCCCAGGTCACCATCTTAGATATTAATGCCCAGCGGCTGGAATACATCGACAATGTCTTTGGTGGTAAGGTCCAGACGTTGATGTCGACGCCGCATAACATTGCCCGGGCCGTTAAGGAAGCAGACCTCGTAATCGGTGCAGTCCTAATCCCAGGAGCCAAGGCACCACACTTAGTTACTACGGAAATGGTGGATAGTATGGAAGACGGGTCCGTGATTGTGGATATTCCAATTGACCAAGGAGGAATTTTTGAAACCACAACCCACGCGACGACCCACGATGATCCAGTTTATGTTTCACACGGCGTTATTCACTACACAGTAGCTAATATTCCAGGGGCGGTACCAAGAACTGCTACGGAGGCTTTGACATCAGCAACGACGGCCGCTGCATTGAAGATTGCCAATAAGGGAATCGTTGCAGCAGCTAAGGACGACTCGACGATTTACACGGGGGTAAATACCTACCAAGGAAAGGCAACCTCAAAGGCAGTGGCCGACAGTCTGGAGTTGCAGTACACTTCCTTGGCCGACCTAATTGAATAGCAAGCGGATCGACCCCCGCCTGGTCCTGCGAAATGCACAAAAGGCGGACCATGATCGAACCCTCGGCCTGTTTGATCTCACGATTTTAGGTGTTGGTGCCATCATCGGAACCGGGATCTTGGTCTTGACCGGGATCGTTGCAGCTGAAGACGCGGGTCCAGCAGTGACCTTCTCCTTCTTGATCGCGGCAATTGCAAGTGGGTTAATTGGCTTATGTTATGCTGAATTAACCACGAGTATTCCTAACTCGGGTGGTGCGTATGTCTATAGCTGGGTAACGTTAGGGCAGCTACCCGCCTTCTTTACAGGCTGGACACTGCTTGGTGTTTATGTCGCTACCACGGCAACCGTTGCCAATGGTTGGACCGGGTACCTAAAATCGTTTCTTCAGGAGTTTGATATCCTACTGCCCGCATCCTTACTGGTTCCTGCTGGGGCCGGAGGAATTGTCAACTTACCAGCGGTCATTATGATTCTACTAGTGACGGTCCTGTTAACACGGGGAACGGGACAGAGTAAGTTTGTTAATAACTGCTTGGTGTGCATCAAACTATTGATCATTTTCCTTTTCATCTTTGTCAGTGTCCGTGATGTTAACCCAAGCAACTGGCATCCCTTTGCTCCGTATGGGGTGCGCGGCATCATTACCGGTGCAGGGACAGTATTCTTCTCCTTCCTCGGTTTTGATGCCTTAGCAACCTCAGCAGAGGATGCCAAGGATGTTCAACACACGATTCCCCGGGCAATCGTTTACTCACTAGTTCTTTCGACGATTCTTTATATTATCGTGGGATTATTAATGACCGGGGTTGTTAAATACACGCGGCTAAACGTTTCAGAAGCGATGGCATTCGTATTGCTTAGCCAGGGACACCGGCTGGCGGCCCAACTAGTTTCCGCCGGTGCAATTTTGGGAATTATCGCGGTGGTGTACGCTTTCATCTACGCCGGTGCCAATATAACGAAGGCGATGAGTCGGGGAGGCTTTTTACCATCACACTGGGCTAAGCTCAACTCGCATAGCGGTAGTCCTAACCGGGCTTTGTGGATTATTGGTTGCCTATCGGCATTACTGGCCGGGGTTTTTGACCTCCACTACCTAGCGTTAATTGCCAATGTCGGTTCATTAATTGTCTTCTTTATCGTTTCGCTAGCGGTAATCTTAACGCGGCGTCAGTATCCAGCACTGGAGCGACCATTTAAAGTGCCGGGTGGAAAAATAATCCCAATCCTTTCGATGGGTGTGTGCCTACTTTTACTAGTTAACATTTCTGGTGCAGCATGGTTAACTTACCTGATATGGTTGGTTGCTGGGGCAGTGCTGTACGGACTTTATTCCCGCCACCACGTTGATCTTAAACAACAGGGTTAAATCAAAAGGCTGAGAAAAATTATTTTTTCTCAGCCTTTTAGTTTGTAGTGATGGGTTGCTTAAAGCTTCTTCTTAACTTCATACGGCTTAGAAGCCTGGTGTTCAGCTGGCAGTGCATCCTTGGCGTAGAAGATTGCGTATTCTTCATCGTTGGGGCCCTTAGCAATCACGAGATCATCGTTATGCCGTTCTCGTTTAAAGATTTGGCCCTTCCGGACGGCCTCGTTATAGTCATGAATATTAGCAACTGAGTCACCGGGGTTGAAGAAAATTCGGGTTTCCATATCTATCACTTCCTTAGGCGCGACTTGGGAGGGTTGCCTTAGCTTTTGCTAGAACATGTCCCTTAGCAGCATGGAGAAAATCATTCAGCCAGTAGCCTTCTTTTAATGGCAACGTCGTATCGAGGGCGTAAACGGTGAGCGTATAGTCATGTTCCTTATCCGGTGGTTGGGGCCCAACGTAGCCACGGCTAATTCGCTCGTCACCGTTTACCAGTCGTCCGGCATTGCTATTGTTTCCTTGGACAAATTGACCCGCGGCCGTCCGGCTAGCATTTTCGGGGATCGTCGTCAGTGTAGCGGGAATATTAGCCGCTAGCCAATGGATCCAGGTAAAACCACAGACTGGTGTGGAGTCGAAGTCAATAAAAACAAGGGCGTACGACTTAGTGTTCGCCGGGGCATCCGTAATCTGGATCGGGAAAGATCTGATGGGGTGGTCGGCGAGCATATCACTATCAGGTGCGTACTTACCGTACTTATCTGCTAGTAGACCATTAACCAGTGGAACCGTAATTTGCATAAGCCATTCCTCCTTATACCAATAATTATAACCTTTCCTAGTCGAGATATAAACGGCGGAGGTCCTCAAGATCACCTTTAGAAAGGCCGAGGTAGTTTGTCAGGTAGTGATAAGAGTCGCCAGCAATCTGATTAACGGTGTTAAGGGCCGCCGTTAGGTACTCCTGGTGAACTGAAACCAGGTCGCGGCGGTTGGCGATGACGGCATCAAGGTTACCAAGGTCCTTGCTGGTAGCGCGGAGCTTCTTTAACCAGGATTCACGAAAGTCGGCCGTAACTTCGTTGGTTAGCAGGTAATCATTGACGGCCGTTTCACGTGGAACACCAAGGGCGGTCAAAATTAGGTAAGCCCCGAAACCAGTCCGGTCCTTACCGGCAGTACAGTGGAAAAGAACAGCGCCCTTTTCGGTGGTTAGTAGTAAGTGAAATAACTCTTGGTAGGCCCGCTTGGCACTCGGTTGTTTTGGCATCTTGCTGTATACCTGGACCATATGCCGGAAACCATTACCGGGGGTCTGCATATCCCTAGCAATTTCTTCGTCACTACGGGAAGCGTTAGTGACGTCGGCATCGAAAACGGGGAGGTTATAGTAACGGGCGGTCGCTGGTACCCGGTCCGGTGCTGTCGTGGCCTCCTTTTTAGAACGGAAATCAACGTCAACGGTCACGGGAATCCTGGTAAGGACTTGCTCATCCTGCTGATCAAGTTGGGCTAGTCGGTCTGACCGGATCAGTCGACCAGCTTTAATTGTTTTACCGTCACTTGTTTGGTAACCGCCAAGTTCGCGGAAATTATAACCATGTTTAATTGGCAGTAGGCGTTCATTACTCATTTAAAATCCCCCTCTATGGTTAACTTAATAGTTGTCGTAAGGTCTTAGCAAAGTGGTCACCAGCAGTTTGGGCACCACGTTGGTTGGGATGGAGGTTGTCCGTGTAGTCGGTACACCAGCCAGCAGTTTGGACTAATGGTACTGCGTACTTGGCCGCCGTCGCCGTAATTTCATTACGAAATGTTTGACTAAAGGGTACTAGGAGGGCAATCCGGCTAGTTGGGAAAGTGGTGATTACCTGCTTGAGAAAGTCCTCGTAGGCTAGTTTAAACCGGGCCGCCGGAAACCGGCGGTCATTAACTCCTAAGTTCACAATTGTTAGTTGGGGGTCATTAACCGTCCATTTAGTATCGGCATCGATTGCCGGTAAGAAGCCTTTAGCAACTGGAACACCACCAGTTCCTGGCCGTAAGACGCCAGCTGCTGAATAGGCGATGCGGACCCCGTCGATATTAGCTTGGTCGCTAGCGAGGCCAACATAGTTACTTTCGGGCCGGTAATCGAGTGCGGCCTGCTTACCATTAACCCAGCAGCCGGCAGTGATGGAGTCACCGATAAAGTTTACCAGTGGCCGCTGGGGGGCCGGGGTGATCTGGCCAGCAACCATAATCCCGGTAATTGCAAACCCCTGCTGTCCTTGCCAAACTTGGTCAAAGTCGGTATTACCGGCACAGGTAACCTCAATTAGGTGGCGTTCGGTGTCCAACAGCGAAATCTTGAGGGTGCGCTGGCTAGCAGGAACACGGTGCCACGGACCGTTATCAACCCGCCAAGCATACATTTGACTGGGGAAACCCGGCTGGCCGTTATTGAGGACGTTGACCAAGACTGCTGGACTGTTGGTTACGAGGAAGCGGATGCTGCTAGCAAGGTTAGTTGTATATAGACAGGAATGTCCGTGTACTTGTTTAATCGTCCACCGCCCGGTCCGCTGGGCCAGTGGTAGTAGTTGTGCTGGTGCGTAATTTATCATTTGCCGTCCTCCGTTTTTATTCATTCTAACATTCTTTAACCGTAGCCAGTAATAGCAATAACCAGTAAGCGCTTACTAGTTGATTTAATAAATAATGTAAGCGCTTATTGACAAATTTGGTAAATTATATTAAATTATATTTAGTAAAAGTTTACTACTAAGTTTTTGTGCGATGGAGGTTATCGTGATGGATAAGCAACAATTTCTCGATGAATACAAAGCTGTCTTTGGTGAAAATGGTAAGGCTGTCTTCTTCTCACCAGGCCGGATTAATGTGATTGGTGAACACACCGACTACAATGGGGGCCACGTTTTCCCATGTGCCATTAGTATCGGTACATACGGTGTTTATGGGCCACGTGAAGACACGACGGTTGCTATTTATTCGGCAAACTCCGCTAAGGAAGAAAATAGTAAGATTATTAAGTTTGATATTAATGATGAAAAGCCGCAAGAAGCAGCTGATGAGAAGTGGGTTAACTACTTCAAGGGGATGCTAGTTTACCTGAAGCAACGGGGATACAAGATTGACCATGGTTTCAACTTCTACATCCATGGTTACCTGCCATACGGTTCCGGACTTTCTTCATCGGCTTCAATCGAAATGCTGATGGGGAACCTCTTGAAGGACGAATTTAACCTCGACATTGATGAAGTAGAATTGGTCAAGTTAGGTCAAAAGACTGAAAATGACTTTGTCGGCCTGAACTCTGGTATCATGGACCAATTTGCCGTCGGGATGGGTAAGAAGGACAACGCGATCTTCCTCGACTGCAATACTTTGGAATACAAGTACTTACCACTGGAACTTGGTGACTACGAAATCTTGATCATGAGCACGAACAAGACGCACTCACTGGCCGGTTCTAAGTACAACGAGCGGGTTGAAGAATGTCAAGAAGCGGTTAAGCGTTTAAGCAAGAAGCTTAACATTACGAAGCTTGGTGAAATCGACCCCACGACCTTTGACCAGTACACTTACCTAATCAATGATGACACCCTGATTCGGCGGGCACGCCACGCCGTTACCGAAAACGAACGGACGAAGCGGGCCATCGATGCTATGGAAAAGGGTGACCTGGAAGAATTAGGTCGGTTGATTAACGCTTCGCACGTTTCACTTAAGTACGATTACGAAGTTACCGGTAAGGAACTGGATACCCTGGCCGAAAACGCTTGGGAACAACCTGGCTGCTTAGGTGCCCGGATGGTCGGCGGTGGCTTCGCCGGCTCAGCAATTGCGATTGTTAAGAAGTCTGCTGCCGAAGACTTTAAGAAGAACGTCGGTAAGATTTACCGTGAAAAGATTGGTTACGACGCCAGCTTCTATGACGCTGAAGTCGTTGACGGTCCACACAAGTTGTAATTAATACTTTGCGAGGAGAATGAGAAAATGAAGCTAATTGAAGAATATGCTGATAAGGTAATTGCCAGTGGTGCTTATGAGCCATTGGACCGGATTTATGTCATGAACAAGATTCGGGGCTTTGTTGGTGATGAAGATGTTGAAGCTAATGATGACCAACCCTTGGTTAGCCAGCTAGTTGACCTGGCTGTTAAGCGGGGCAAGATTGAAGATGGCCAGACGGAACGCGAAATTTTGAATGACCAGCTTTACGACTTGATGACACCACGGCCATCAGTAGTTAACCACCTCTTCTGGGAAAAGTACCAACAATCACCAGACACGGCGACTAACTGGTTCTACAAGCTGTGTACCAGTAATGACTACGTTAAGGTAGCCGCAATTAAAAAGAATGTTGTCTTTGATAAGCCAACCAAATATGGTAACTTAGAGATTACGATTAACCTCTCCAAACCAGAAAAGGACCCTAAGGCAATTGCGGCCGCTGCCCACGACACGAAGAAGAAGTACCCTCAGTGTGCACTGTGCATGGAAAACGAGGGTTACAAGGGCCGGCTTGGCCAGGCAGCCCGGAGTAACCACCGGATTATTCGGCTGACGATCGGCGGTAAGCAGTGGGGCTTCCAGTATTCACCATATGCCTACTTCAATGAGCACTGTATTTTCCTCGATAGTAAGCATGAACCGATGAAGATTAACCGGCAGACCCTGGTCAACCTGGTAGAAATCGAAAACCAGTTACCAGCATACTTTGTCGGTAGTAACGCTGACCTGCCAATTGTCGGTGGCTCAATGCTCGCCCATGAACACTACCAAGGTGGGCGGCATACCTTCCCAATGATGAAGGCAACGATTAAGAAGCCACTACAATTTGCTGACTACCCTGCAGTTAAGGCCGGAATCGTTAACTGGCCAATGAGTGATATTCGCTTGACGAGCGCCGACACGGCTCAATTGATTGACCTGGGGACCCACATTATCGATGTTTGGGACCACTATAGCGACGAAAGCTTGAATATCAAGGCCTTTGATGGCGATACCCGTCACCATACCGTGACGCCAATTATGCACCGTAATGGTGACCAGTACGTCTTGGACCTGGTTCTGCGGGATAACAACACCAGTGAGCAATACCCACTGGGCATCTTCCACCCCCACGAAAAACTGTGGCACATTAAGAAGGAAAACATTGGCCTGATCGAAGTAATGGGCCGGGCCATCCTGCCAGCACGGTTGAAGGATGAACTAAACGAGGTTAAGAAGTTCTGGCTTGGTGCAGAAAATAAGATTGCGGATAGTCATCTTCCGTGGGCCAAGGAAGTCCAATCACGGGTTGAGATTACCAAGGACAACGTGGACGAAGTACTGGAACAAGATCTGGCCAATGTCTTTGCTAATGTCCTTGAAAACGCTGGTGTCTTCAAGGATGATGCAGCTGGCCAGGCTGGTTGGGGCCGGTTTGTTGACCAATTATAAAATGAGCTATTGAAAGGAGTACGTTGAGGATGGCAGTAACGTTACGAGACATTGCAAATAAGGCGGGGGTTTCAATTGCAACCGTATCGCGGATCCTCAACAATGACACGACCCTTTCAGTAAATGAAAAGACCCGCCAACGGGTATTGGATACGGCTGAGCAGTTTAACTACACCAAACATAAGCGCCCGCAAAACAGCCGGGTACAAAAGGTAGCGGTTGTTCAGTGGTATTCACTAACCCAGGAACTCGATGACCTGTACTACATGGCAATCCGGATGGAAATCGAACGTTCCGCCCAGCAGCGGGGGATTCAGACGGTACCGATTTACCAAAATAACATGGAGGATATCCCCCAGGACGTAACCGGGATTATCGCAATCGGTAAGTTTAGTAATACCCAGGTCGAAAAGTTCCGCTTGGTAACTAAGAATATTGTGTTTGTTGATTATGATAGCCTAGCGGCGGGCTATGATTGCCTGGTGCCAGACTTTGAAAATGCGGTGCGTTCCGTAATCAGTGAATTCTTGAATGAAGGGATTCACGACATCGGGATGTTGGCAGGGACGGAAACCACGACAGATAACGAAATTGTGCCTGACCTGCGGCGCTTTTACTTCGAAAGTGACCTGCGGCAACGTGACTTGTATCATCCAGAGTATATTTTTGCCGGCGACTACACCTCGATGTCGGGCTACGAAGCGATGAAGCAAGCAATTGACCGCTTAGGTGATAAGCTACCCCATGGGATCTTTATTGCAAACGACCCCATGGCGGTGGGAGCGTTAAAGGCGGTCCAGGAGGCCAAGATTGCCATTCCGCAGCGGCTATCATTGATTAGTTTTAACGATACCGCCCTGGTGAAGTATGTCTATCCTAGTATGACAGCTGTTCACGTGGCCACGGATGAAATGGCCCATGCAGCGGTTGATATGATGGCTAAACGCTTGCACAACCCGGATGCAGACCCATGTAAGACGGTTGTCGGGACGCATTTGATCAAGCGGCAAACAACTAAGTAACCTTGAAAAAAAGAGTCCGCCAAGAATCAGTACTGATTCTTGGCGGACTCCTTTTTTAGGTTCAAGAATGGATACCCAGGGCCAGTCGCGCGGCCCGACTCATCTTAGCCGGGGTCCAAACTGGCTCCCAAACAAATTGGACATCCACATTTTTAACTTCCGGGACCCTTTTAGCGGCTTTAGTAACAGCCGTAGCTAAAACGTCGGTTAGTGGACACCCCATTGTCGTGAGGGTCATCTTAACTAGACAAATCCCCTCTTGGTCGAGGTCAATGCTATAAACAAGCCCTAGGTTGACGATGTCGATCCCCAATTCCGGGTCGATTACGGTAGCCAGCTGTTTAATAATATCATCACGGATGAGTTCTGGTGACCGCATTATTAGACCTCATTCCCAAAAATTCGGGCCTTGATTGCCTGACCAGTTGGCGTTCCGGCGAGTCCCCCAATCCCGGTTTCACGAAGGGCCGATGGCAGGCCATGGCCAACCTTGTTCATCGCCGCGATACACTCATCAACGGGAATCTTGCTGACGCAACCGGCCAGTGCCATATCTGCCGCAATTAACGCATTTCCGGCACCGATGGCGTTCCGCTTTACGCAGGGGATCTCGACAAGGCCGGCAATAGGGTCACAGACCAGACCTAACAGGTTGGCGATGGCGATGGCCATTGCGTGCCCGCTTTGTTCTGGCGTTCCACCAGCAGCCTCAACTGCCGCCGCCGCACCCATTGCCGCCGCACTACCTACTTCGGCCTGACAGCCACCGGTAGCGCCAGCAATTCCGGAGTGGTTGGCGATCACTAGGCCTACACCACCAGCGGTAAAGAGGAAGCGGATCATTTGGTCATCCGTGAGACTTAGCCGGTCCTTAAGCATAAAGAGGACCCCAGGTAGCGTTCCAGCCGAACCGGCCGTCGGGGTAGCACAGACCACCCCCATTGCAGCGTTAACTTCGTTGGTGGCAATGGCATCTTGGACGGCCTCCATCATGGCATCGCCGGAAAGGGTCCGGTGGGTCTCACGGTAGTGCTTAATCTTGACCGCTTCACCCCCGGTGAGGTGGGTCTTTGAAAAGACACCCTTACCGTTTTGTCCCCGTAAGACGGCATTGGCCATTGTAGTGATATTCTTTGCCATGTGCCGCCAAACTTCTTCCCGGTCGCAGTGCGAAGTACGGCATTCTTGTTGAATGATCAACTCCGAAATTGGCTGGTGGGTTTGCTGCGCCGTTTCAATAATTTCTTGAATACTATCAAACATCGGTCGTGCCTCCTATAAGCAGATGACGTGCTTAAACTTTGAGTGAATATCATCAATAACCTCGTCAGTCATGTAATTTTTGATGTCGAATTCGTAAATATCATCGACGTCACCCTTCAATGACTGCTTACGAGAGAAGGGGGCAACCTGGTCGATGTAATTAGTCAATTCAACAGCGTTTGGGTGTTTCTTTCCGTAATCGATGTAGACAATAATCGGCAACGGACCAGCGGGCCGAACCTTAATCTGGTCGACAATCATCTGCCGAATTTCGATGGCGCCCCCGCCAATTGAGCAGGCGGTAAGGCTGATTGACTTTTGGTTGTTACTAACCTCTAACACGGCCGTATTGGGGTGATGGATGGGGCTGGGCCCGTCCTCTTCAACGAAGCGGATGTCGATTCCCCGTTCCTCGGCAATTTCAACGGCATCGGGGACCCGCTGATCATCCGGCAAGAAGCCAAGAATACCAGCCGCAATGGCATAGTCCGTCCCGTGACCGCGGTGAGTTTTGGCAAACGACTCGTAGTAATGCACCGTTACCTTGGTAATTCGGGCATTAAAGATTTTATAGGCGGCCCGACCAATTTTGACGGCACCAGCCGTATGAGAACTTGAGGGTCCGATCATAACGGGACCAATAATGTCAAAGACGCTTCGATACTTTGCACCCATCTTTTTTTCCTCCAAGTTGAATATAATAAAAAACACTATCGCAAACTAAGATTAAATCTTTTTGACCTGCTTTTAAAGGCTTAAATTATAGAAAGTGTTAAGTAGGCGCTACCTGCTAGATTAGTGCAATTAGTATGATTACTAACTAAAAAATAAATTGATGAAAAGCCCGGTATTTATTGATTATTAGAATATAAATATCAAAAAATTACTTTTAGGGTTTGATAAAGCGCTCACATACTGATAATATAGGCATTGATGAAGTGGTTTGTATCTTTTATTAATTAGCAGTTTGGTTCAATGTAGGAAAGAAGGAATGATTGTGGATACGCCAAAAACTAAAAAGAAAAGACCGTTTGGTTTCTATGTCTGTTCACTAGGCTTTACATTTGAACGGGCGGCCTTTTATACCGTTAAGTATATGTTGGCAATTTGGATTGCTACTTCAATCGGTAAGGGTGGTTTAGGTCTCACCGACGTCAAAGCGGCTTCCATGGCAGCGGCCTTTCTGGCACTGACTTACATTGCACCAGTATTTGGTGGATACGTAGCCGACTACTGGCTTAGTCCACGGCTGTGTGTTGCAATTGGGATGATTTTAATGGGTCTCGGTTACATGGCTGCCTGGCAGGCGCACTCGCTGACGATGGTTTGGGTAATGATTGCCCTAGTTGCAATTGGTACCGGGCTGTTTAAGGGTAACTTGTCTGGTGTTAACGGTTTGCTGTTCAATGATGAAAAGGAATTGAACGAAGCCTTCTCGATCCAATATTCATTTGTTAACACCGGTTCATTCATCGGAACGACCTTTATCGTTTTACTGATTTCACTATGGGGATTCAACCTCGTATTCTTAGTTTGTGCCGCCTTAATGTTTGTTGATGCAATTTGGTTTATTTGCAACATGCGTTCCTTAGGTGACGCTGGGAAGAAGCCGTTTAAGATTGACCAACGGAAGTTCTCTAGCGTAGCTACTAAGAGTGATAAGAGCGCAGAAGAAAAGGATGCTAGCAAGGAACCACTGACCTCCGGAGACAAGAAGCGGATTGCTGCAATTGTTCTGGTTACTATTTTCTCAGTTGTCTTCTGGATGGTTTGGTACATGGCTTACATGCCGGTTTACTACTACTTCGGTTATGGTGACGGTGCCAACTTCTTACACCGGGCTAACTGGATGATTGGTTCTTTCCAAATTCCAACTTCGTACTTCGACTCAGTTAACGCCATTGTATGTATTGCCTTAGGGCCAATTTTTGGTCACTTATGGACGAAGCTATCCGAACGTCCACAAGGTGATATGAGTATGTTCAAGAAGACGGCCCTCGGGATCATCTTCATTGGTCTAGCTTACGTAGTCATGGTATTGGCAGATATGGTTGGTAAGGGTCACACCTCAATTTGGTGGATCGTGATGGTTGCCGTCCTCATGTCAGTCGGTGAAATGGTCTTCTCCCCAATGGGTAACTCCTTTATCACCAAGTTGGCACCGGCGAAGGTTATGGGACTGTTGCTTGGTTTCTGGCCAATTGCGGTCTTCTTCGCAACCTTGATTTACCCACGAATCTACGCCATTCTTAAGACTTCTAACCCCGCCCGCTTCCAAATGGGTTACGGTATCTTAGCCGCCATTGTTATTATCCTGGGCTTGATTCTCTGGTTCAGTAGTCGTAAGTTAGATGCGCTAGAAAAGAGCTAATGGTGTCGTTTAACAATTGAATATAAATGGGATAGCGGTTGAACGTTATTCCAAAAGAAGCTCCCGATATTCGACCTTGGTCAGAAGATCGGGAGCCTCTTTTGTTTTAAATTCGGTAGCTTTTTAGAACGTACCTGTGATTTTTAAATAGTGAATAAAGCCCTAAAATAAAAAATCTAAAAAATTTTTCAAGAGTAAAATACGGACAAAAAATAAATACTGGGCACAAACGATCAGTATTCATTTAGGACTAAATAGCAGTAAAAAGCGGATAAATATATTTATTAGAGGTCATAAAATAACAAATAGCGGAACAATTCTTACAGGGCCCCCCGAAGTTGTTATTTATAAATAGTGAACTAATCATAATTAATAGACATTTGTGTTCGGAAATTGGCTAAAATAGAGATGAAATGCCCGGAGAGATGTGCTAAAGTAGTTACTGACATTTAAGAGGGAGAAGGGTCTAAAGTGAAACACTATCGTTTTAGCCGCCTGAGCATGGGGTGGCAAATTATGATTGGTTTAGTTCTTGGGATAATCTGTGGGGTTGTCTTTTACCAAAATAAGGGTGCCATCACGGTGATGCAGAGCCTCGGGACGATCTTTATTCGGCTGATTCAAATGATTGTCATGCCGATTGTGGTTTCGTGCCTAACGGTTGGGATTGCTAATATTGGTGACATTAAAAAGTTAGGACGGATCGGTGCCAAGACTTTAATTTACTTTGAAATTTTAACGACGATTGCATTACTACTCGGGATCGGGATGGCTAACTTAACCCACCCCGGTACCTTCATCAACATTCATGACTTGCACGCCACCGACATTTCACAGTACATGTCGACTGCCAAGCATGCGGCGCATAACAGTGGCTTTTGGCCATTGATCCTGTCGATTATTCCGACAAATATTTTTAAGTCGATGTCTGATGGTGACATGATGCCGGTAATTCTGTTCTCAGTACTTTTCGGTCTGGGAATTGCGGCCGTGGGCGAAAAGGCGCAGATTTTAATCGACGTCTTAAACGGTGTTGCTGAAGTAATGTTCAAGGTTACCAACTGGGTAATGAAGTTCGCACCGGTCGGGGTCTTCGGCCTAATTGGGATGACCATTGCGGAAATGGGAATTAGCGCCCTACTTCCGCTGGGTTACTTTATCCTAATTGCCTACGTTACCATGATTATCTTTATCATAGTAATCTTGGGGATTACGGCGCACATCTTCCACCTGCGTTACTGGAAGACGATGCGGGTGATCTGGGATGAAATCGTCCTGGCCTTTACAACTGCCAGCTCCGAAGTTACCCTGCCACGGTTGATGAAGAAAACTCAAGAAATGGGGGTTGAAAAGGGGATTACCTCGTTTGTCATCCCAACCGGTTACACCTTTAACCTTGATGGATCGGCTATCTACCAGTCACTGGCAGCTATTTTCTTGGCCCAGGCATACGGACTTCATTTGAGCTTAGCCCACCAAATCACCTTGCTAATTGTGCTGATGATTACCAGTAAGGGGATGGCCGGGGTACCCGGAGCATCCTTTGTGGTCCTCTTGGCGAGTGTTTCGACGATTGGGGTACCGATGGCCGGCTTGACCTTCATTGCCGGAATTGACCGGTTTGTCGACATGGGCCGGACCGCCGTCAACGTGGTTGGTAACTCAATTGCCACGTTAGTAATTGGTGAGTCAGAAAAATCGCTTAACCGTGACCAATACAACCACTACATTGATAACTACGGTAAAAAGAAGTAGTTAATTATTTATGAACGGCAGATTGCAATAAATAACTTGAACAAATTTAATGACGCAGATTAAGCAAGA
>NZ_JBJEEL010000004.1:0-22926 GCF_051873035.1 Limosilactobacillus sp. | reverse complement strand
AAAGCCAATAACCACACGCCTTTGGCGTGATTATTAGCTTTCAAGTTTCAGTTATATATTTGATTTTTACTGTAATGTTGTTTCTTGATTGCAAATATAAAGTTAGTAAAAAATCTTTAATTATTCTCAATAAAGAATGATTAACCTTTAGAATTAATAGATACGGAGATACGGAGTACCGTCTCACCAACGACGGTGCTTTCTTTTTATGCTAAAATGGAACCGATTACACCAACTCGGGAGGTACCATCATGAAATATTTATCAGCACAGGATATCCAAGCTTGTTTTTCGATGAAGGATGCAATTGCGGTTGACAAGGCTGCGTTGGTCAGCTACTCTGCCGATCAGGCCGATATCCCCCTCCGCACCAACCTTGACGTGCCGGACCACCACGGCCAGGCTCTCTTCATGCCTGGCTATGTCCGTGGCACCCAACCAGCCCTCGGCATGAAGATCGTTTCTGTTTATCCGGATAATGCCCAGCAGGGTCTTCCCAGTGTGCCCGCTACCATGGTGGTTATGGACGCCCACACCGGCATTGTCTCGGCCATTCTTGATGGCACCTATTTAACCCAATTACGGACCGGGGCCGTCCAGGGGGCCGCCACCGACTTATTGGCCAAGACTACTAGTAAAACCGCCCTGCTAATTGGAACCGGTGGGCAGGCCATGTCCCAACTCCTGGCCATGTTAACCGTCCGGCCGCTAACCAAGGTCTACGTTGCTGACCGTGACTACGCCAAGGCCCAGGACTTCGTTAACCATGCCACGACCCAATTCGCTAATCATTTTACGGTAACGCTTGAGGCGGTCCCGGACCCCAACGCAGTCGTTGCGGATGTCGACATTATTACCTGTGTCACCACCGCCCACGACCCCGTCTTTGATGGCCGCCTAATCCAGCCCGGTACCCACATCAACGGGGTCGGTGCCTACACACCGGCAATGCACGAGGTTCCCACCAGTGCGATTACCCAGGCCGACCGCATCTTTGTCGATACCGAGGACGGCACCCTGGCTGAGGCCGGTGACCTCCTTGCGGCCCTCCACGATGGCCAAATTGACCGTTCAGCAATCACCGGTGAACTGGGGCAGCTGGTCAATGGTGACGTTAGCGGTCGGACCACTGACCAGGAGATTACCTTCTTCAAGACGGTTGGTACCGCGGTCCTTGACGTGGTGGTCGCCAGTCAAATCGTTGACCGTGCCACGGAACAAGGGATTGGTACGGATCTTAACTAACTTAAATTCGCCACTATGGTAAGGCCGGTGCCCGGTTAAACCATGGTGGCTTTTTACGATCAATTGTTTTACGCCTAAAAAGTTCTATAATGAAGGATGTTATAATTTTGCATTATCAGGGGAGATAAGTAATGAATACTAACCAACATTTCCGTCATGCTAGACACTTGGCCATGGCGGGCTTAACACTGACCGTTTGTGGCACCGTCCTGGCCCTGCACCAGGCACAGGCTCATGCGGATGCCGCCGTTGATAACCAACCGTCAGCAACGACTGCCGCTGATACGACAACCTCAGCGACCGTCACTACGCCAGCAGCTACGAATACTGCTCCACAGGCGATCACCACGCAGTCTGCCACTGCGGCGACTACTACTAATACAGACCGTGGTAACTATGGCCACCTCGACCAGGTTAACCTGAGCAACGGTCAACTCCAGTTAAGTGGCTGGAATGCCAATGGTGCTGCTAGTGACCGGCCATATCATGAGATCATTGTCCTCGACCAGGCCAACCACGAACTCGGCCGGACCGCCGCGGTCACTAACCAACGTCCCGACGTTGCGGCTTCTTACGCCAACACTCCCGGTGCTTTAAACTCCGGTTGGTCGGCTAACTTCACAATTAACAGTAACGACTGGTTTAACCAACCACTGCGAATCGTCAGCCGTTACAGTAATGATGCTGCAGCCAACAATAGTGATGCCGACTTCTGGTATGCACCGGTAACGATCGATAACCGCAATGAAGGGAACCTCGATAGCTGGTCCTTTGCGGATGGTCACCTCAAGGCGAGTGGCTGGAATGCTACCAACACCAGCTACCAGGACCGTAGCCACTGGATCATCGTCTTTGATAAGACCCAGGGGCGGGAACTGACCCGGATCAAGGTGGACACCACCGCTCGTCCGGACGTGGCCGCGGCCTACCAGTCCATCTATAATTCCCGGAATGCCGGCTGGCAGATCGACTATAACTTTAACAATGACGCCCGTTACTTAAATGACCAGCTACAGTTAATTTCCCGTTACTCCAGCGATGCGCAAAATGGGGAAGGGAGTCACGTCGACTTCTGGTACAGTCCCTTCCAAGCTGACCGGCAAAATGTGGCCTCACTTGATGAAGCCAAGATTTCTGGCAACCAGCTGTACCTGACTGGCTGGCACGCCACGGATGGTGAATTAGGCCGGGCGCATCACTACATTATTGTCTTGGATAATAATGGTCATGAAATTTCCCGTCATGAGGTGACTAACACGAGTCGTCCAGACGTGGGCCGGGTCTACCCTGGCATCTATAACGCCGCTAACTCCGGCTGGGCAACTGACTTTACGTTAACGCCGGCCATGGTTGAGGGACCAATCCGGATTATTAGCCGCTATAGCTTTTCTAGTGACGGTAACACCAATAATGTTGACTACTGGTTTGCGCCAGTTACCTTTAACCATAACTATGCCCAAGTTACTGGTGTTCAATCGGCTAATGGGCAAATCACTATTACCGGTTACCATGCTGCCGATGCCGCTTACGGTGAACCCAACCACTTCCTAATCCTCTTTGACAACACTGCTAACCGGCAAGTGGCCGCGGTTAAGACAACCGCGAGTGCTACGCCAGCAGCTGCCCGGGGACTCGACGCTTATAACGCCGCTAATTCCGGCTTTACGGCCACGTTGAATGTACCAAATGGTCTGAACAGTAGCCACCAGTACTCACTGGTCCTGCGTTACTCGGCTGACCCGAACGACAATGGAAACAACGCGGCCCACACCGATCGTTGGCTGACCCTAAACCGGGCTAACGTATCTAGCCTCGACGGGGTTAACTTCAGTAACGGTGACCTGGTCGTCTCTGGCTGGCACGCCGATGACTTTAGTGTGGTGGCGCCTTACCACTACCTGATCGTCGTTGATAACACGACTCACCAACAGGTCACTGCACAGCGGGTTACTACGACGGTTCAACGGGAGGACGTTGCCAAGGCTTATCCAGCCATCATCACGGCGGCTATGTCAGGCTTCAACGTTAACTTAGGTCGACTGAACCTACAGGCTAACCACTCTTACTCCTTTGTTAGCCGCTACTCCACCTCTGCGCAGGACAACGGTGGCAATGGTGCCTACCAGGACCAGTGGATGGGCCCCGTGACCTTCAATCAAACGGCCGGGTTCGTCGATGGCTTCACCCAAACGGCGACCGGCTTCCACGTGAATGGTTGGCTGGCCAGTGACCAGTTATTATCAAAGCACCACCCTTACGTGATCGTGCTTGATAATGGTCGGGAAATTGGTCGGGCGGCGATTACCCAGTTCAGCGCCCGTCCGGATGTTGCCAACCACTATGCGCGTGTATACAACAGTGGTAACTCCGGCTTCAGTGTCGATGTACCGACGAGTATGCTCCCATCAACCCTAAAGGATGGTCAAATTTCCTTTATTCTCCGGGTTACCGATGATCCGGCCGGCAATGGCAATGCCACGGACCTACGGATGGGTAACTACCCAATTAACAATGGGCGGATTAGTCTGAGCTTTGACCGGGCTAACAACACTATTAACGTCAGCGGTTGGCACGCCTCCATGGCTGACGCTAGCCGCCCATACCAATTCTTAATCGTCCTCGGTGCTGACGGCCATGAATTCTACCGGCGGGCCTTGAATTCCACTAACTCCAACCAGGCGGTTAGTGATGGTGCGGCCTACATTGTAAATGGTCAGCGGTCCGGCTTTGGAATAACTTTGCCGGTAACGGATGCCATGAACCACTGGGGGATTAAGGTTCTGCACCGCTACTCCAGCGACGTCAACGGTAATAGTGACTACATCAACTTCGTATCACCCGAAATCGGGATTAACGACGGGTTCCAGCACTTAAACGGTGGCACGGTTTACTACGACCCGACGACGGGGCAACGGGCAACCGGCTGGCGGACGGTTAATGGTAACCGCTACTACTTCTCCGATGGCTACGAAAACCAACCAATGCCCGATGACTTATGGGTCTACAACGACCAGCTCAAGGGGCAGATGTACACCGGGGTAAATTACGTTGATGGTCACTGTTACAACTTCGGCAGTGACGGGATTGCCCGGGCCCAACCACAGAATGACGGTTGGTCCTGGCCATTCCCAGCTGCCGGACGGGGCTCCTTCGCTCCCGGTCAGGCCTTCGGTTACTCCAGTTACAAGCGGACGAGTGAGTATCCGGGCAATGACCGGCGGAACTACTACCACGACGGCCTCGACTTCGGTGCTTACGACCACCCTGGTTCAGAAGTGCATGCCGTTCACGGTGCCAAGGTGTTGGATGTTAATACCTGCCGGAATAGCAAGGGTGAGACAATGTGGTGGTACATCATCGCCTGGGACGGCCGTTACCTCTACGTCTACCAGGAAGCCTTCCAAACCCGGGCCCAGATTGCGGTTAACCCTGGTCAGATCATTTACCCTGGCCAGGTAATCGGCTGGCGGAATACCAGTCACTTGCACCTGGGAATCAACACCAGTCCAAACTACGGAATGGACCTCGCGCACTCTTTCCAACCAAGCTGGTCGGACCCGAGTGCCGCTACCGGTTCCGGAACCTGGCTCGACCCACAGTGGGTAATCAGCCACGGCGGCAACTAACCGCTAACGTAACAAAAACATTAAGGGACGATGACAATTTACGATTGGTCATAGTCCTTTTTTATGTTTCAGAGTACAATATTATTAATAATGTGGAGGGGGATTATAGACATGAACAGGAAGCTCGGTAAAATTATTGCGACTGCGGCGGTAACCACCGTTGCTGGGTGGGCACTGTTTGACAATAACGTCAAAGCGGACACCACTGTAGCAAGTGATCAGCAACAGTTGGTAGTTCAACAGCCACAACAATCAACAACGGCTAACAACTTGAACTTATACTCAAATAATTTAAACCAGGTTCAAAACGTTCAAAATATTAATTTTCCAGCAGGCTACACTTTAAACGCGGTCCGCAACATCAACAATGCCGATGCTGCTAATGCTTTCGAACAGCAGGTGGCCCGGCAGGGAATTTACAATAATGATTATCAATCTGACCCGGTCGCGGCCCAGGAACAGGTCGATATTAACCACCTGACGGCCAACCAGGTTGAAGAGATGAACCAGTACGGTCTCGGTTTAGTCAACCGGGCCCGGTCTGAATTCGGGCAGGCGCCGTTTACCCAAAACGCGGCCACGATCAACCAGGTTCGGCAAATGGCCCTGGAATACCAGTCGCGAAATGAATCCCTATTGAAGGGAAACTGGCACGACTATGGTATTTTACAGGGGCGGTCGGAAAACATTGCTACCTTCCAGATTTACATTGATGATGTTCCTGGTCTAACTGCCCGGCCATTTGCCCAGGCGAAGGGGAGCGACTTTGCCAACAGTAACTCTGTACCGCTCTTTACCCTTAAGACGATGGATGACCTGCGGGCGTTAGTTTATTACGGTATTATGGGAATGTTCTTTAACGATGCCGAAGATATCTTTGGCCATGCCCAAAACTTCTTAACTTATAACCAGCCGATCACTACCTTGGCCCTGTACCCGGCGCTGACTTACTCGGCCGGCAATGGTAGTTGGGGGAACGGTAGTCACTTTACTTTCCGCTTGGAAAACATCGATATGCACTACATCTGGACTAATGGTAGTGACTACGATACGAACCACTTTAGCAACAGCAACACGGTCTCCGACTATTGGGATGACCGTGACAACGGTAACTATGGGAACCTCGATGGCGCCTACCTTACCAGTACTGGGCAATTAGTGGCGACTGGCTGGCACGCGGCGAACGCTACCCAGGGCCATCCCTACCGTTACATTATCGCGATCGATCAAAATGGTCGTGAACTAGGGCGGGCCCGGGTTACTAATGTGGAACGCCAGGATGTCCGGCGGGCCCATGACGTTTACAACGCTGATCAATCGGGCTTTGCCGTCCGCATTGACCTTAGTTCGGCCCTGGCCAACGCGACGAGTATCCGGCTGATTAGCCGTTATAGTGCCGCGGCTGATGGGAACAGTAACTACATTGATTATTACTTTGCACCGATTACGGTAAACCGGGGGAACTATGCCAGCTTTGATGGGACAACCGTCAGTGGCGATCAGCTGCACCTAACTGGTTGGCACGCGACTAACCAGGCTGCGGATAAGCCTTACCATTACATTATCGTCTTGAATAATGGTCGGGAAGTTGACCGGGTGCTGGTAAGAAACGGCATTAACCGGGCCGACGTAGCCAATGTCTACCCCCAAGTCGATGGCTCCGGCCGGTCGGGCTTTGCGGTGGACGTGCCCCTGAACCGGCTTAACTTTAACCAGCGTATCCAGGTGATCAGCCGTTACAGTGCTAGCGTTGATGGCAATAGTGACTACGTCGATTACTGGTTTGCACCGCTAACGGAAGGTAACTACAGCAACCAGGGAAGTCTTGATAACTTTAGTATTGCTAATGGCAAGTTGAACATTAGTGGCTGGCACGCCAACGCGGTCAGTCAGTTTGAACGCAACCGTTTCATTATTCTCTTTGATACGACGACTAACCAGCAGGTTGGAGCCTGGCGGGTAAATAATGTTGCCCGGCCGGATGTGCAACGGGCTTACCCAACGGTGATTAATGCGGGCCAGTCCGGCTTTAACCTCAGCCTGGACCTGGATGGTTTAAACCTTGTTCCTGGTCATCGCTATGCGGTTATTAGTCGCTACTCGACGGCTAATAGTGGCAACGGTAATGGTAACGGTAGCCAGTATACCGACTACTGGTTTGGCGCCCAGGACCTGCTCAGTAATGAAACCGGGAACCTGGATGCCTGGAACCTAACTACGGCCAGCAATGGTCAGTACCGGTTAACCCTAAGTGGTTGGCGGGCCAGCAACCTTCTTAATGGTTACCATACCTTGATTGTGTTTGATAATACACAGGGACGTGAAGTTGCCCGGCAAACAATCACGAATACGGTGGCCCGGCCAGACGTTGCGGCTATCTATGGTCGTCGCTATGTTAATGCGGGGCGGTCCGGCTTTGCGACGACGATTAACCTGCCAAGTGGCCTGCGCTTAAACGATAATTACAAGATTATTGACCGCTATTCACTAACCCGGGATGCCAACGAAAATTACGTTGATGTCATGTTCCCGCTCGGGGCACTGCGGTAATAAAAAGGGGACTGTGACTTAAAGAAGAAGAACCATTCGGAATTTTTCAAAAAATTCTGAATGGTTCTTTCTTTTTATCATGATAATGTTCATCGTTTTTTCAGCCCGATATAATTTGAAATCATTAGAACTGTACAATCAGGTAACTCGTCCTCAATATACTTGTAATTACTTTAGATTATTATATTCTTCCAGGGGTATTAAAGGCATCAGGGGTCCGGCGATGTCTTTTTCTTTTGTTAATATGTTTATATTTTAAAGGAAAACGGAACTGAATGAGATCCGAATATTTCAGTCAATGCCGGTTATTATTAGGGACTTAGGTCCTTTTTTCTTTTGAATTATTCTTTATTATGTATACTTATCGAACTTTATGGAAATATATTGCATATTTAAACATATAAGCGTATATTAATTAACAACATCAATTACGCAAAGGAGAGTTCGGCTATGAAGCATATTAAGCAATTAATAATGATGTTAATTATTCTCGCTTCGTTAGTCGTCGCACCATTGAATGCTTTCGCCGCGGCCAATAGTTCAGCCAGCAGTTCCGACAGCACCACTAGTAGCTCCACCGCTACAACCAGCGATGACTCGTTGCAAAAGATTAAACAAAAGGGCACCCTGGTCGTCGGTACCAGTGCTGGTTACCCGCCCTATGAATTTACAACCAAGAAGAACGGCAAGACCCATTACGTTGGTTTTGAAATGTCCCTGGCCCGTCAGCTTGCCAAGGACCTCGGGGTGAAAGTGCAGATTAAGAACATGGACTTTGACTCCCTCCTGGTGGCGCTTGAGTCACACAAGGTCGACGTTGCAATTGCCGGAATTAACATCACTCCCGAGCGTAAAAAGAGCGTTGACTTTTCTAAGACCTATTACAAGGGGACTAAGTACTTCCTGATTAAAAAGTCCGATAAGAGCAAGTACAAGACCTACCAGGACTTTAAGGGCAAGACCGTTGGTACCGAAAACGGGGCCATGGAGTACTCCTTAATCAAGAAATACATCCCGGACGTTAAGGAAAAGGGACTGTCCAAGTGGTCATCACTGGTAATCGCATTACAGTCACGGAAGCTAGTTGGGGTTCTAATGGATTCCGCGACCGCCCAGGCATTTGCTCAGGCCAACCCAGACCTCTACGCCTTTAACTCCCACATTAAGTTCAAAACAGCCGGGGTAGCGATCGCCTTTCCCAAGGGTGCCACTTCGTTAGAGGCCGCTGCTAACAAGACAGTTGATAAGGTCAACCGGGAAAAACTAATCCAGAAGAAGTGGCTACCACAGGCCGCCAAGATGATGAAGTCGTCAAACAAGCAAAATACCGTCGCCAGCTACTGGTCCTTCTTTGCCAAGGGGGTCGGCTACACACTCTTAATTACGGTTGTTGCCGTCATCTTTGGTTTCCTCCTCGGAATTTTGTTTGCCCTGATGCGGCTGTCGAGTAGTAAGCTCCTCCACGCGATTGCGATCTGCTACATTGAGTTCATCCGGGGGACACCAATGCTGGTCCAGATCATGTTCGTCTACTTTGGAATTGGGGCGGTTATCCGGTCAATGCCGGCGCTAATCGCGGGGATCATTGCCGTTTCGATTAATTCGGGGGCGTACGTAGCTGAAATCATCCGGTCCGGGATCCAATCTCTCCCGATCGGGCAGACTGAAGCTGCCCGGAGTCTGGGGATGACGAAGAAGCAGACCTTCCACTACGTCATCATCCCCCAGGCCCTAAAGAACATTTGGCCGGCCCTGGGTAACGAATTCATTACCCTGTTAAAGGATAGTTCCCTGGTTTCTACTATTGGGGTTGCCGAGTTAATGTATGAAACTCAGTTGGTTCAATCCGATACTTATAAGGGGGTCTTACCTCTCTTCATCACGATGTTAATCTACTTCATCCTGACCTTTACCCTCACCAGGATCCTCAACCACTTTGAAAAACGGCTGAAGCATGCCTACTAAAAGAACAACCTGAGATTAGGGGAGTGCAGCAGAAGTCAGTTACGGCTTCGGGGTTCTGAGAACTCTCGTGAGTACAAATAGCCGCAAGCGTTCGGGCTTTTCCGAATGTTTGCGGCCATTTCGTTGGTGACTGTTGATCTGGGGAAAGGAACTTATGTCACCGCTCCCTTTTTAGTCTTAGAGTAAACAAAAAACCGTTGGGAAAATCCCAACGGCTTTTTGCGGAATGCTATTATTGTCACCATTAATTTTGGTGTGTGATGACAGCATCACTCGGCAGGCTACCTGAGAAGTCCTGGTACTGAACCTGGGAACTACCCTTAGTAGTGTAGCGGTCCATACCATCACTGTCGACGTGGTGGGTAACACCCTTGGCGTCGGTCCAGCTAGCAACATCCCCTAAGCCGAGTTGCTTTTGTTCGTTTTGCTTAACATTGCTGATTTGACTAGTGGACTTAGCTGGTGCTACGGCAACGTTGTTCGCGTTACTTACACTGCTGGAACTAGCCTTAGTGTTGCTAGAAGCAGTGGCCGCAGCCTTAGCACTCTTCGTACTCGTCGTGGCGCTAGCTTGTGATACAGCAGTCGAAGAAACGCTGCTGCTTGAAGATTTGGTAACTGATTGTTCGCTAGCGGACTTAGCTGACTTGTTATCAGCTTTCTTGTGGCTACTTTGCTTAACGACCTGTGAGCTCGTAGCTTCATGCGTCTTATGGGTAGTCGTTGCATTGTTAGCAGCGCAACCGCCTAACCCTAAAGCAAGTAATACAACTAAAGAACTGTTTAATACCTTTTTATTTAACTTCATCATCATAATAGCACCCCTTCCGCAATGTTATTTAACATTGTTGTTTCCTTTCAATATATTTATTGTAACACGCTTGAAATATTTATGTAACCTTTTAGTCAATAAAATGATAATTAATTTCAATCTTAGTCATTTTTCGTAACAAACGTCTAATAAGGGTGGGGGAACGGTTAAAATTAATAACCTGGTCTAGCCTTCACCGCTAAAAAGCCGTAATATATAGGAAGTTATTATTAAGAAACGGGGAAGAACATTGAAGGAGAGATACTATCATTGGCTATTTTGGCCAATTTTACTACTTTTGCTTGCGAGCTTGATCCTAGTTTGTACTAAGATTCAGTTTATATTTCAGCCCTTTTTAACCTTTATTTCGGTCGTCTTTGTACCACTAATTTTATCGGGCTTCTTATATTACATGCTAAATCCGATCTTAAAACTAATTCTCAAGATCCGGATTGGCCGTTTCCACTTTAACCGGGGGATTGCCAGCTTATTGTTGGTCCTGGTATTAATCTTAATTATTGTGGGTGGGTTAGCCGCGCTGATCCCGCCCGTGGTCAAGGAAGTAACTTCGCTGGTAACCCACCTGCCGCAAACGGCTAGTGGACTCCAAAAGCTGCTAAACGAGACCATTCAGCATTCGGCGCTGCGCAACGTCGACCTTTCTTCTTACTACCGTCAGTTTGACCACCAGTTGGCTAAGTATGCCCAGGTTGTCTTAAAGGGTCTGTCATCCCGGATCGGGGATGTGGTCAATGCGGTTACCAATATTACGGTAGTGACGATCACGGTACCGGTAATGCTTTTCTACATGCTAAAGGATGGTTCCAAACTGGGCCCGAGCATTCAGCGGTGGTTGTCACCACACCACGCTAAGGAAGTTGAACAGCTGCTCAATAAGATGAATAATACCTTGTCATCTTATATTGCTGGTCAGGTAATTGAATGTTTATTTGTCGGCGTCTTT
The DNA here is from genome assembly GCF_051873035.1 of Limosilactobacillus sp. Classification (GTDB taxonomy): domain Bacteria; phylum Bacillota; class Bacilli; order Lactobacillales; family Lactobacillaceae; genus Limosilactobacillus. Next base: position 11,766 of record NZ_JBJEEL010000004.1, on the reverse strand, counting down.
ACTTCGTTAGGCTATGTAATAATTGGCCAGCCCCTGGCATTGGTACTAGGGATTACGGCCGGTCTTTGCAACATTATTCCCTACATCGGGCCCTATATCGGAATTGCCCCCGCACTATTCGTTTCATTGACGATGGCACCGCGGAAAATAATTCCGGTCATTATTGTGGTTATAATTGTCCAACAGATTGACGGTAATGTTATCTACCCGAATATCATCGGTAAGAGCCTGCAAATTCACCCGTTAACGATCATTTTGCTGTTACTGGCTGCTGGACACATCGCCGGAATTGCGGGGATGATCTTATGTATTCCTGCCTATGCGGTGGTTAAGACGATTTGCGAGTACTTCTTCGATATTTACCGGATCGAGCACCCGGTGAGCAAGGAATAGTTAGTTTATATAATAAAAAGTAGGGGCTGTGACATAAGTCCCTTTATATGGATTAAAGACGAATAACGCGGTACACAAATGGGGTCCAAAGTCCGGCAAAAGCCGAACTCTGGACCCCTATTTGTGCTCGCGGGGGCTCGAAGACGAAGTCGTACCGACTTCTGTCTCGCTCCCTTGCTTTTTTCGGGTCTAATTCCGGTTAACTACTCCATAATTAGGGGCGGCATTGATCTGGTTATCGAAGTTGATAATCCACTGGTCAGTACCATCGTAATGAAGGTTGAAGTCCCGTTGGTCATATTGAACGGCATTATCTGGCAACTCGTCATAGTAATCAGCATAGGTAATTTGGCCGTTGTCATTAATTCGGTCCATTAAGTCCCAGTTAACATTGTGGGTTCGACCCTGTGCATCTGTCCAAACCCAGTTATAGTAAAATGCCGCCGGACATTCTTGCTCATCAGTAGTGGTTGCCTGCTGGCTACCCGGTGTTACTGGTGGGGTAACCTGGTTAGTAGTAGTATTCACAGTAGTCGGATCAGCCACGAACTGCTTGTTGGTCGTGGCGTTATATGAACCAGCGTTAACCGTGCTGGTTGCACTATCGACGGATTGGCCGGTGTAACTCGTAACGGTGTTCGCCGTTACTGGGGTAGTAGTGTCCGTGTTATTTTCCTGTTTAACAACTGTTTGCTTATTCTGACGATCGCTATTTTCCGGTTTAGCAACTGCCGGCTTATTGCGACTATCATTATCTTTCTTGTGACTGCTTGGTTTAGTGACCTTGGCGGAAGCTGGCTCATGACTAGCCTTGTGCGTACTGGCGTTGTTATTAGCACAACCACCAAGCCCTAGTGCGAGTAATAATACTAATGAACCATTGATAATTACTTTATTTAGTCTCATTTTGAACACCCCTTTAAAACACGGGAGGCATTACTACCGCCTATCTACACACTCTTATTGTAACATATATGAAAACTTTATGTAATATGACCGTAATAAAAAGCGGCCGCGAAAATGATGATCGCAGTCGCTTAAGACTAGTCTTCTTGATTATCTATAATTACATAGTTTCCCGTCACAAATTGGTGGTCACCGATTTGGTACCAGGTAATCTCACCATGGTCATCGAGCTTTCCAGAAATATTAACGCGCTTACCATCGGGGATGGTGGCCACTCTTTGTCCATATGGTGCGTCAAAGACATCGATTCCTTTACCTGGCAGATAGTCGATTGTTCCCTGAACATTTTTGAGAGGGAGGATCGTCAGCTGGTCAGCAAAGCTGGACTGGTGGTTTTCTTCGTCATAAGGGTTGTTAACAACCCGCATCCCATCATATTTAACCCACTGACCAGCACCAAGTTCGTACCAGGTCTCACCATCGGCCGTGTTAATCCGCCGGAAGGCCTTGATGACAATCCCGGCTGGCAGGGGTTCGTTGATTGGTAAACCATTTGCCTGATCATAGATGGTGGTTACCTGGTCGAGGTGCAAGTATAGGTCAACGTCCTCGACGGCTTGCCATGCATCCTTACGGTAGTACAGGCGAACGTCCTTACGTTGCATATCAAAGCTGCCTTCTGCCGGTCCCGTTAGTTTAATAAAACGGTAGTGGGGGAATTCCTTCTTGTCAACGTGATACTTACACCCAACGATCCCCTTCATTAACTGTGGGACCATCAGTTTTTCCCCCGTGTCAATATCAATGTAGTAAACCCAAATTGGGTTACCAGTTCTTAAATGTTCTAACATGCTGCCACCCCGTCACAAAAAAACTTATACAGGCCTATTATACTGCATTTTTGATGATGTGTAGGGGTGGGTTGAGCTAGCGAAAGTGGGGGACTTTTGGTAAAATTAATTCGTTTTCAAACGAAGGGAGGGTGGTTAAGTTGACCCGCCGCCAACGAATTCGCCGGAACACGCTCCGGTCCATTTTTATTGCGATCATTATCTTACAAGATTTCGTGCCCTTTCTCGGTAACATCCCCCTGGGACCGCTTAGCATTACCACCCTGCACGTGACCGTTTGTATTGCGGCCATTGTACTGGGACCGGTCGACGGTGCCATTGTCGGTGGTACCTGGGGCCTTCTAACCTGGGTCCGGGCATTTGTGGCACCATCAAGTCCATTGGCACCGCTAGTGATGATTAATCCGCTGGTTTCAGTCCTTCCCCGGATTATGATTGGGATCGTAGCAGGCTACCTTTACCGGTGGTTACACCGGGGACCGCGCCACCAGAAGTTAGCAATGACGATTGCTGGGATGGCGGGTAGCCTGACCAATACCACTTTGGTGTTGGGCTTTATTTATCTTTTCTACCGGACGCCAGCCGTGGCGCAGACCTACGGGGTTGATGTATCCCACCTATTAGCGGCCCTGTTAGTAATCTTAGCTACCAATGGTACCCTGGAGTTGATCTTTGCGGCCGTGGCCGTCCCGTTAATTGCGTATCCGGTGTCAGAAGTTCACCGCCGATTAGCTGCGCTATAAAAAAATAGAGGCTAGGGAAAATCCCCAACCTCTATTTTTTATTTGCAATTAATTAGTCGTTTTCACTAGAAACCTTAGCTGGTTCTTGGTGGTCAGCAGCAACCACGCTGATGTTACCGTCAGCATTAAGTTGAGCTGCCAGGTCGTGAACGTCATTGTGGTCTAAAACGTAATCAGCGATCCGGTCCTCAATTTGTTCTTGAATTACCCGACGAAGTGGACGGGCACCCATCTTTGGATCATAGCCTAGGTCAACTAACTTCTCATCAACGTCTTCTGGGACATCGATGTGGAGCTTCTTGTCAGCCAGCATCCCGTTAACATCGTCAATCATCAGGTTAACGATCTTCATCAGGTCATCCTTAGTGAGGGCGTTGAATTGAACGATGTCGTCAAACCGGTTCAAGAATTCTGGCTTGAAGTAGTTCGTCAACTTGTCGATGATGGAGTGGGTGGAGCCAGAAGCTTCGGCACCAAAACCAACACTGGCTACCGCATCCCCGGTTCCGGCATTCGAAGTCATGATAATGATCGTGTCCTTGAAGCTGACCGTCCGACCTTGTGAATCGGTCAACCGACCGTCATCAAGGATTTGCAGGAACATGTGCATAACATCAGGGTGGGCCTTTTCAACTTCATCCAGCAGGATCAGGCTGTATGGGTGGCGCCGCACTTGTTCAGTCAATTGACCAGCTTCTTCGTAGCCGACATAACCAGGGGCCGCCCCAATCAGCTTAGAAGTAGACGTCTTATCCATGTATTCAGACATGTCAAACCGGATCATGGCATCCTTAGAACCGAAGAGTTGCTTAGCTAATTGCTTAGCGGTTTCGGTCTTACCAACACCAGTTGGACCAACGAAGAGGAAGGAACCAATTGGCCGACCGGACTTGTTCAAACCAATCCGGTTCCGCCGAATGGCCCGGGCAATCTTATCAACGGCCTCGTTTTGACCAATAACGTGGGCTTCCAACTTCTTGTCGAGGTCCCGCAGCTGGTTTTCTTCTTGTTCTTGCAGGTCGCCAACCGGAATGTTGGTCTTTTCTTCGACGATCTTTTGCATATCCTTGTCGGTAACCGTTGCCGAGTCTTCCGTGTGGTTTTCTTCGGCATCCTTCTTTGCCTTTTCCAGCCGGGTTACTTGGTCACGGTAGAAGGCGGCCTTTTCGTAATCCTGGTTGTCGACGGCTTGTTGCTTGTGGGCTTCGGCCGTGTGGATTTCGTTTTCGATCATGTTTGGATCAGCCGTCTTCAATGTTAGGTTCTTGCGTGAACCGGCTTCATCCAAGAGGTCGATGGCCTTGTCAGGCAAGAACCGGTCTTGGATGTAACGGTCGGACAGCTTAGCAGCTGCGACGACGGCTGCATCGGTGTACTTAACGTGGTGGTAGTCTTGGTAGCGACCTTTAATACCGTTTAAGATCTTGATGGTCTCATCAACGGTTGGTTCGTCAACTTGTACTGGTTGGAACCGCCGTGCTAAGGCCGCATCCTTTTCGATCTTCCGGTATTCGTTCAGCGTCGTGGCCCCAATTAATTGGAAGTCACCCCGTGCCAGGGCCGGCTTCAAGACGTTACCAGCGTCCATTCCACCTTCAGCATTACCGGCACCCATGATTTCGTGGATTTCGTCAATGAAGAGGATGATGTTCTTGTTCTTACGAACTTCTTCCATTAACTGTTGCATCCGCTTTTCGAATTGGCCCCGGATACCCGTACCTTGAACCAGGGAAACAACATCCAAACGAATGATTTCCTTATTGGCTAACTTTTCTGGTACCTGACCGGAAACAATTGATTGGGCGAGTCCTTCGACAACCGCGGTCTTACCAACCCCGGCTTCACCAATCAGCACTGGGTTGTTCTTGGTCCGCCGGTTGAGGATTTCAATTACCCGTTTAATTTCGTTGTCCCGGCCAATGACGGGATCGATCTTTCCTTGCCGGGCCATGTCGGTGAGGTTAATACCGTATTGACCCAGGATTCCTTTACCGCCGCGCCGGCCACCGCCACGTTGGGCTTGGGCGCCAGGGTTTTGACCATTCATATTGGCAGCTTGACCTTGCATGTTGTTCATGGCATTCATAAAGTCTTCGAGGCTTCCAAAATTGAAGTTGTTCATTCCGTTACCTCCGTTCATCATATTGGTTTGTAGGTTTTGTAATTTTTGATAACATTCTTGGCACAGATCAATTTGAATCCGTTGCCCGTTAAAATTCATTTGTAAATGGATTGTTGCAGGGTTTTGATGGCAATTTTGACAGAGCATCTAAATTAATACCTCCCCGAATATTTTCTCCAAGAAATGTTTGACCATTCTTGACCATTGATTATTATTATACTTACTTTTTATCACGAAGCAAGTATTGTGACTGACTTTAAGAAAAAATATAATACTGCTGTATCAGGCACTGACCATATTTTAGCACTCTTAGTGATTGATTGCTAAAAAGGTGTATCGTGTATAATAAGAAAATGAAATGACTTGGAGGGGATATTAATGGTAGAACGCGACTTTAAACAACAGTTAGATGATTTACGGTCCGGTAAAATTGACCACTTTATAATCACGCCGGAGGATTTTCAAGAATTCCAGCGAATTTACCATGCTTATCCGTACCGGACCCAAATTGAAGGAAAAGCTGATATCGGTGGCAAAATTACCTACCATTTAATTCAGCGATAACTTGCGTTGAACCGTCTTGTATTTACCGCTTACAATTGCTAAAATATATCTATCGAGGTGTATCAGTGGTAAACTTATCACTGATAAAAGTAAATCTGCTCGAAGGAGACTGATTAATAATGGAAAAACGCGATTTTACTATTACTGCTGAAACTGGTATTCATGCACGTCCAGCTACCATTCTGGTTCAGACTGCATCAAAGTTTTCATCCGATGTTACTCTGTCATACGAAGGTAAGAGCGTTAACCTGAAGTCCATTATGGGTGTAATGTCACTTGGTGTTGGCCAAAATGCTAGTGTTACCATTACCGCTAGTGGTGACGACGAGAAGGAAGCACTGGATGCTGTTGCTGAAACTATGAAGAAGGAAGGATTGACTGACTAATGTCTTTACTACTAAATGGGCTAGCAGCGAGCAATGGGATTGCCATTGCGCCGGCTTACCTATTAGTAGGGTCAGACTTATCCGTCCAAAAAGAGCATACGAATGATAAGAATCATGAGGTCACCCGGCTTCATGATTCTTTTGCGTTCAGCCAGCATGAGCTACGTATCATTCGTGATCAGGCTCACCAGCAGCTGGGCCAACGGGCAGCGACAGTCGTCGATACCCAGTTGGCAATGCTTAATGATCCGGCATTTATGGCCGCCATTGAAAAGGAGGTCAGAGAGCATGACTTTACTGCGGAGTGGGCAGTTCGGGTAGTGACTGACCGCTACTTAGACCTGTTTGAACACCAGAATGATAATGACTATCTTCAGGCGCGGGGGATGGCAATGCAGGACGTGGCTAAGCGCTTGTTAAGCCACCTCCTAGCCGTTAATCTACCGGACCCGCAGCAACCTGACCACCGGGCGATTATTGTGGCAAAGAATGTGACGCCGACTGATACTGCCCAGTTTAACCGCCACTTAGTCGCTGGGTTGGTGACGGATGAGGGGGGCCGGACCTCCCACTTTACGATTATGAGCCGGACACTATCATTACCAGCGGTAGTGGCGACTAACGATGCGACTGAAAAGATCCATGATGGGGACCTTTTGATTGTCGATGGTATCCATGGCAAGGTAATTGTTCAGCCCAGCGAAGATGAGCTGGAACTCTACCGCTTACTAGCTGGTCAATTTGCCCGTGAACAAGAGGCTTGGGGAGCCTTACGGGACCAGCAGACGGTTAGCGTCGATGGTCGGCATTTTGAAGTAGCCGCCAATGTCGGCACCCTGGCGGACCTAGATGATGCCCGTCAAAATGGTGCCGAAGGGATTGGCCTTTTACGGACCGAATTTCTGTATATGAACCAGGCCCAGCTGCCGGATGAGGAACAGCAATTTACGGCTTACAAGCAATTCGTCACCGCTATGAGCGACCAGCGGGTGGTGGCCCGGACACTGGACATTGGCGGTGACAAGAAGTTGGGGATGGTCCCCTTACCGGAAGAGGCCAACCCCTACTTAGGTTTTCGGGCAATCCGGGTAGGGTTAGCCCGGCCCGAGATCTTACGGCCCCAACTCCGGGCACTACTCCGGGCTTCCGCATACGGTCGGTTGGCGATTATGTTTCCAATGGTGGCGACGATTGAAGAATTTCGCCAGGCCCGGGCGATTCTTGATGAGGAAAAAGAACAACTGCAAGCTGCCGGTGTGAAGGTGGCCCAAGACATCGAGGTCGGCATGATGCTGGAAGTTCCGGCGGTCGCCATGATGGCCGACGCCTTTGCCCCCGAGGTGGACTTCTTTAGCATCGGTAGTAATGACCTAATTCAGTACCTGTTTGCGGCTGACCGGGGGAATGCGCGAGTAGCATACTTGTACCAGGAGCTCCATCCTGCTGTTTTGCGGACCGTTAAGCGGGTAATTGACGCGGCCCACGCGGAAGGTAAGTGGGTCGGTATGTGTGGTGAAATGGCTGGTAATCCCATGGCGACCCCACTCCTAATGGGGATGGGTTTGGACGAATTCTCCATGCGGAGTAGCCAGGTTTTGCAGATTCGGGCATTGATCAAGCAACTCAGTACCCGGCATTTGCAACCGCTAGTTCACCGGGCATTAAATGCCAAGACAGCACCGGCAGTCAGCAAGTTGGTTAAGGAGTTTGTTCCTGCACTCGAAGATAAGTAAGTTAGGTTTCAGTGTTTTCTGGGAGGAGATACTGAAACTTTTTTTATTAATCGAAGTTGCGGGATTGCCTTAAGAAAAAATTAATCTCTTATAATAGAACTTGTCGTCCCTGGTTAGTCATTGTTACAATAGGAGAAATGCGGCTTTTGCTAAAGAATACGGGATTTAGTATAATGAGAGCCATTATGGACAGAACTAAAAGATTGGAGCAGTTAGTGTGAATATTGGTCTTTTTACAGATACATACTTTCCTCAGGTCAGTGGGGTTGCGACGTCGATTAAGACCCTGCGTGATGAATTGACTGCTCAGGGACACAATGTCTACATCTTTACGACGACTGACCCACAGGCCAAAGAGGATGATGTTGAAAACGGCATTTATCGCTTGCCAAGTATCCCCTTTATTTCGTTTACGGACCGGCGAATTGCGGTGCGGGGGGCCTTCCGGGTTGTCCGGCTGGCCAAAGAATTACAGTTAGACATTGTTCATAACCAGACGGAATTTGCGTTGGGCTTAATGGGGAAGATGGTGGCACACGAATTAAACATTCCCTGTCTCCATACCTACCATACGATGTATCAGGACTACCTTCACTATATTGCTAACGGGCACATCGTGAAGCCAAAGAACGTGGCGACCTATGCGCGAATGTATATGCGGAGCCTAGATGGGGTGATTGCCCCTAGCAAACGGGTCTTAGACACCCTTCAATCGTATGGGATCACGGTCCCAATCCGTATTATCCCGACTGGAATCAACCTTAATGTGTACCAAAAGCAGGATGATCCGGCTCAGATCCAAGCGCTGCGTGCCAAATATGGCTATGATGCGGATACACCAGTGTTACTATCGTTAAGTCGCTTGGCCTATGAAAAGAATATTCACGCGTTAATCGATGCCATGCCGGATATCCTGGCCCAAAAGCCCACGGCGCAGTTGTTGATCGTGGGGGATGGACCAGCTCGGCAGACACTAGAGCGGCAGGTCCGCCAGATGGATTTGACGGCGCACGTTCAGTTTGCGGGCGAGGTTAAAAATGAGGTGGTCCACCATTATTACCAGATGGCTAACGTCTTTGTATCCGCCTCGGACTCGGAGTCGCAGGGACTGACCTACGATGAGGCTTTAGCTTCCGACCTCCCAATCGTGGTAATGCGGAGTGTTTATACGGATGAGCTCATTGATGATCCGGCAATCGGTATCAGTTTCCAAAAACGGGCTGACCTAGTCAAGGGGGTTATTCACTACCTTGACCATCCCGGAAATGAGGAGTCACACGCTAAGCGTCAGCAAAAGCTCCACGCCATTTCGGCGGAAGTGTTTGGAAAGCGCGTCGTGGCCTTTTATCGTAACTGTCAAGATAAGATGATGGTTGAAGAACAAGCCAAGTCACAACACCACCATCGTTTATTTCACCGTTTAAGGAGCTAGTGATGATTAAAATTACGATGTTTTCTTCGGCTGATAAGGTGGCTGGCCAGGGGGTCGGTAGCGCTTATCTTGAGCTGGTTAACCTATTGAAAACCCATTTTACGGGTGAATTTGATGTTGAAATAAACCATTACCGGAAGAGCGATGTGAGTCATTACCACACCATTGATCTTCCTTTTTACTTTTCGACCTTTTCCAAGAAGCGCGGACAAAAGGTCGGCTATGTTCATTTCTTGCCTGAAACACTGGAAGGCAGTTTAAAAATCCCACAACCATTTCGTGGGATTTTTTATCGTTATGTGATCGCATTTTATAAACGGATGGACCATCTGGTGGTAGTTAACCCGTCTTTTATTGACAAATTAGTGGCCTACGGTATCCCGCGGGAAAAGATTAGCTATATTCCGAACTTCGTTGACAGCCGGCGCTTTCATCCGGTATCGGCTACAGAACAACAACAGCTGCGGAAGAAGTTTAAGCTGCCATTAGATAGGTTTGTTGTTTTGGGGAGCGGTCAGGTGCAGGAACGAAAAGGGGTTCCTGACTTTATCCAACTAGCACGCCAGAACCCGGATGTTCAATTTGTCTGGGCGGGTGGCTTTTCCTTTGGCCGGTTAACCGATGGCTATCAAGAATTAAAAAAGGTCGTGGACAACCCGCCCGCAAATCTTCGCTTTACAGGGATCGTAAGCCGGGACGAGATTGCCCAGCTTAATAATGCGGCTGACCTTTTCTTACTGCCTTCTTTTAATGAGCTATTTCCGATGTCGGTGCTAGAGGCGTTTAGCTGTGGTACACCGGTGATGTTACGGGACTTGGACCTCTATAAGGCGATTATTGCTGGTGACTATGAACCAGCTAAGAATGTTGAGGAGATGCAGGTTAAGTTGACGCTACTGCGTAACGACCCTGCTCGCTTAGGTTACTGGAGAAGGCAGGCGCATAAGGCAGCTGAACGTTATTCCGAAGAACACCTGGCGGCAATTTGGCAGAAATTCTATCGGGAACAGGCACAGGAAGGAGCAGGCCATGACTAGGAAAAACTGGTTTGTACTGGTGGCGATGCTATTAATCGGCGGTGGAATTATTGCCTATTCACTCCGGACCGTTAATATTCGCCTGCTAGTACGGGACTTCTTTACCCTTAATTGGTGGTGGATGTTAGTCGCCTTAATTTGTATCTGTCTTTACCTTGCCCTAGAAGGAGTGGTGGTAAAGGCTTTTATGGCGAACCGTTACCCGAGCTTTACCTGGCGTGACGCGATGCGGCTACCACCAATTGAACAACTCTTTAACGGGATTACCCCTTTCTCGACGGGGGGCCAACCGGCTCAGCTAGTTGCCATGCTCCAGAGTGGTGTTGATGGTGGGGTAGCCAGTTCGGTTTTACTGATGAAATTTGTCGTCTTCCAAGCGATGATTGTCATTAACTTTTTAGTTAGTCTGGTGATTGGCTTCCACTTTATTGCTGAAAAGCTCCACGCATTGTCATTGCTGGTGTTGTTGGGCTTTACGATCCACTTAGCAGTTATCGTGGGGCTCTTGTTAGTAATGTATTGGTATAACTTCACCAAAAAGGCGATGAACCTAGTGATCAAACCCTGTGCCTGGTTTATGAAGCCAGCCCGCTATGAGCGGATGCGCCTGACTCTAAATGAGAAGGTTGATTCCTTTTACAAGGAAAGCCTGCGCATGAAGGGGGAGTACGGGAAGCTAGCTAAGGTTTGTGTTGTAACGTTATGCCAGCTGTTCTTTTACTACATGATTCCATACTTTATTATGCTGGCACTGGATGTTCATGGAATGAACTTCGTGATGGTGGTTAGCTTGCACGTGCTAATTTTTATGATCATCTCGCTTTTTCCAATTCCTGGTGGTGCTGGTGGTGCTGAATACTCTTTCTCGGTACTATTTGCTAGCTTTATCGGTTCCGGGAGTAAACTCGTTTTAGCGATGATTTTATGGCGCCTATTGACGTATTATTTTGGAATGTTTGCCGGGATGGTTGCATTAGTAGTCAAACCAGATAAAATTAAACATGATGTTGAAGGTGAGTAATGGCTGACATTACTCATCTTTTAATTTGAAGGAGGGGATGGCAGTGAAGTCACAGCTGCTACAAATTATTCGGCGTCTGGATGCAATGCAGCATGACCGGAGCGGGCGTCGACAACGCCGAACCTTTGAACAGTTCGGTATACCGGTATGCGAGGTGACCTATAATCGGGATACGGATGAGTTTATCTTTGTCCGTTTTCGGCCCCAAGAACGTTTCCGCTTTGATGATCTCGACCTGGCCGCAATTGAAGTGTTTAATAGCTTGTACGATTTACAGCATACCTTTTAACTTTTTTGTAAAAAGGTGTTGACGAACGACTTGATGCTTGGTATATTATTACTTGCTGTTACGGAGCAGCTGTTAATTGAATTAACTGCTTCAAAAATAGTTGTTGACAGAGATTTGTTTATCTGTTAATATGATTAAGTTGTCTCGTGAGTGAGTCAAGAAAAAATAATTAAAATTTATTCTTGACATCGATTTGATGAGATGATATAATGTAAAAGCTGTTTGATGGCAGCTTGGTAGACCTTTGAAAACTGAACAAAGTTTCGACGAATCAAATGTGTAGGGTCTT
>NZ_JBJEEL010000003.1:0-4102 GCF_051873035.1 Limosilactobacillus sp. | reverse complement strand
TCAAGGTCCTTCTTTCTAATGGATTGTGTGGTAACACCATTAAAGACCTTGATGGTTTTTTCTGTCCACTTAAATGTTCAACTTAAATTTTACAATCTGCCAAATACTAAAAATATTTTGCTGATTTTACTGGTCGGACAGAAATAAATGGGTGAAATACCGTCAAGGGTTGCTTTTTAAAACGTGGCCCGGTATAATTGGAACGTTAATTAATTTACGTTTGATATAAAAGGAGGCATATTCACATGCGTAAAGCACACCCATACGGCGTACAAGGCCGTCGCCCAGTTGCTCCTAAGTACAAGCGAGCATTAAAAGAAAAGAAGATCGAAGCTATTCGTAAGTGGGCTAAGGAAAAGCCAGCCGACGAAAAGTAATGATACAAAAAACAGTCCAGTGATTGCTGGACTGTTTTTTGTATCTATATTATTTTGACGAAACGAAAAAAGGCAACCGTCGAAACGGTTGCCTTTGCGATGCGCCCCCCGGGAGTCGAACCCGGATCTCGAGAACCGGAATCTCACGTGCGATCCATTACACTAAGGGCGCATGTTGCTGTGTTGTATCAATCAACGTTTATTATAATATCCTATTCTCGACTGGATTGCAACTATTATTTGAAACTTTTAATCAAGATAACGTTTTCACAAGAAAAAAGAGAATTTCTAGGGCGATTGAATAGACAATTACCAATAAGATGGGTATTATAAGTAGCGTAAGGTTTGTATATTGCTTAGACCTTACTGCATTAGTTTTACATTTTAGAATGAGTATAATTTGCTTGTCCTAAAATCGGAATGTGATAAACTAAGCATGTACGCTAATTATGTTTTCCTAAAGGAGGAAATTGCAGTATGACTGTAAAGATTGGTATTAATGGTTTCGGCCGTATTGGTCGTTTGGCATTCCGTCGTATTCACGAACTCAACACTGATGACATTGAAGTTGTTGCTATCAACGACTTGACTTCACCAGAAATGTTGGCTTACTTACTTAAGTACGATTCAACTCAAGGTCGTTTTGATGGCGAAGTTTCATCAACTGACAAGGGTATCGTTGTTGATGGTAAGGAATACCCTGTATACGCAGAACGTGACGCACGTAACATTCCCTGGGTAAAGAACGACGGTGTTGACTTTGTCCTTGAATGTACTGGTTTCTACACTTCTGCAGAAAAGTCCCAAGCTCACTTGGACGCCGGCGCAAAGCGTGTTCTGATTTCTGCACCTGCTGGTAACATTCCTACTGTTGTTCCAGGTGTTAACTTGGACACTCTGAAGGCTGACGACAAGATCGTTTCAGCTGGTTCATGCACGACTAGCTGCCTTGCCCCAATGGCATACTGGCTCAACAAGAACTTCGGTATCAAGGTTGGTACTATGACTACTGTTCACGCCTACACTGGTAGCCAAGCTGTCCTTGACCAACCACGTGGTAAGAAGTTCCGTAACAACCGTGCCGCAGCTGTTAACACTATTCCTCACTCAAGTGGTGCTGCTAAGGCTATCGGTCTGGTTATCCCAGAACTGAACGGTAAGCTTTCTGGTCACGCACAACGTGTTGCTGTACCTACTGGTTCATTGACTGAACTTGTTACTATCCTTAACAAGAAGGTTTCAATTGATGAAGTTAACGAAGCTATGAAGAAGGCTTCTGAAAACAACCCAGCTTACGGTTACACTGAAGACCCAATCGTTTCAAGTGATATCATCGGTTCTACTTTTGGTTCAGTATTTGACCCATCACAAACCGAAATCATGGAAGGCGAAGACGGTACTCAATTAGTTAAGACCGTTGCTTGGTACGACAACGAAAACGGCTTCACTTGCAACATGATTCGGACTCTGCTTCACTTTGCAGAACTTTAATCTGATTGCTTAAATAAGCTTTTGTAAAAGGTGGGAGGAGGAGACTCCAACCACCTTTTTCTTAACAGAGAAGGAGGAAACACATAGTTATGGCTAAATTAACTGTTGAAGACCTGCCATTAGAAGGCAAGAAGGTCTTAATGCGGGTTGACTTCAATGTCCCAATTAAGGATGGTGTTGTTGGCGATGACAACCGGATCGTTGCCGCACTGCCAACCATCAAGTACGTTATCGATCACGGTGGCCGGGCAATCCTGTTCTCCCACCTTGGCCGGATCAAGAAGGAAGAAGACAAGCCAGGCCTGTCCCTTCGTCCAGTTGCTGAACGGCTTTCCAACCTGCTGAACAAGCCAGTTACCTTTGTTCCCGTAACGGAAGGTAAGCAGCTTGAAGATGCTATCAACAACATGAACAACGGTGATGTTCTGCTTGTTCAAAACACCCGTTACGAAGATGTTAAGGATGGCGAATACGTCAAGCGTGAATCTGGTAACGACCCTGAATTAGGTAAGTACTGGGCTTCACTTGGTGACGTCTTCGTTAACGATGCTTTCGGTACTGCTCACCGTAAGCACGCTTCCAACGTTGGTATCGCTACTAACATGCCAGGCAAGGCTGCTGCCGGTTACCTGATGCAAAAGGAAATCAAGTTCTTGGGTGACGCTGTTGACAACCCAGAACGTCCATTTGTTGCCATCTTAGGTGGTGCCAAGGTTTCTGACAAGATCGGTGTTATCGATCACCTGCTTGACAAGGCCGACAAGATCATCATCGGTGGTGGGATGGCTTACACCTTCTACGCTGCCAAGGGCATCAAGACTGGTGACTCCTTAGTTGAAAAGGACAAGATTGACGTTGCCAAGCAAATCCTTGACAAGGCCGGCGATAAGATCGTTCTGCCAATCGATAACGTAGTTGCTGACAAGTTCGACAACGACGCTAACACCAAGGTTGTTGAAGGTGACATTGACGATGGCTGGATGGCCCTTGACATCGGTCCAAAGTCAATCAAGGAATTCGAAAACGTTCTGAAGGACGCTAAGACGGTTGTTTGGAACGGCCCAATGGGTGTCTTCGAAAAGCCTAACTTCGCTAAGGGGACCCTTGAAGTTGGTAAGTTCCTTGGTACCTTAGCTGACGCAACCACGATTGTTGGTGGTGGTGACTCTACTGCCGCTGTTAAGCAATTGGGTGTTGCTGGCAAGCTTACCCACATCTCCACTGGTGGTGGGGCTTCCCTGACCTACCTTGAAGGTAAGGTATTACCAGGAATTGCTGCAATTTCTGAAAAGTAATCTAATCTTTACAAGCGGAACCGTACTAAGTGGCGGTTCCGCTTTTTTCAAAGGAGCGATGAAGCAATGCGGGTGCCAATGATTGCGGGCAACTGGAAGATGAACAAGACGGTTGACGAGGCGGTGGCTTTCGTCAAACAAGTTAAGGACCAACTGCCGCCAGCGAGTCAGCAGGAGACGGCATTGGCAGCACCAACTCTGGCACTAGTGCCAATGGTGTCTGCGGCGGCTGGTTCGCCACTGAAGGTTATGGCTGAAAATTGTTACTATAAGGACAGCGGGGCCTTTACCGGTGAGACGAGTCCCAAGGCGCTTTATGCTGCCGGAATTCACCACGTCATTCTTGGTCACTCCGAACGGCGCAACTATTTTCATGAGACCGACGAGCTGATCAATAAAAAGGTTAAGGCTGCCCTGGAGAATAACCTCTGTCCTATCGTCTGTTGTGACGATACGATGGGCCGGCGGATTGCTTATGACCAGAAGATCCACTGGGTCGTCAACCGGATCCTGGCTGATGTTAAGGACCTGAGTGAAGATGAGGTTGAAAAGGTCACGATTGCCTATGAACCGAACTGGGCGATCGGTACCGGTCAGAGTGCCGATCCGGACCAGGCCGAAGAAGGATGTTACCTGATTCGCCAGACCATTTCAGATATGTATGGTTCCAAGGTGGCTGATAACATCCGGATCCTGTACGGGGGTAGTGTTACGACCAAAAATGTCGGGGCACTGATGGCCCAGCCGGATATTGATGGTGCGTTGGTTGGGGTTTCCAGTCTAGACCCGCAAACCTTTTTACAAATCGTTAATCATTAGCGGTGAAATGCTTGTTTTTAGTTGTGCAAAATAATACAATATTACTTGTGGAATGTATCCAAATATAAGACAGAGGAGAGATTCATCAAATGTCACTTATTACAGATATTTATGCACGTG
>NZ_JBJEEL010000002.1:0-4175 GCF_051873035.1 Limosilactobacillus sp. | reverse complement strand
CGTCATTTTATCAAGGATAAACATGAACTATTTTTCATGTAGTTACCTAGACTAGATGTCAAGTTCCATCCCTTGACGACTTGTGAAAAATAACTTTGGTCTAGCTAAATCTTGTCATGTTTCTGAAACACAACAGTTAAATACTATAGTCGTTTTGTAATCATTTTGCAAGGCATAATTAAAAATTAATTCACCCGCTCAAATACAGTATTCAAGAACCTGAGCCGCCTGATCACCGATATCGTCATAATGCAGAACCAATGACTGAACAACTTCAAAGCCATTCTTCACATATAACTTCTTGGAAGGAACATTCCCTGCCAATACATCAAGATGAATAGCCTTCTTCCCTTCCCGCTCGGCCTGTTTAATAATCGCCTGCAGAAGCTCACTAGAAATTCCCGTTCGCCGATACTCTGGATGCACACCATACAGGTGAAGAATCCCAATTTCATTATCAGCAAACTGGTGTGGCCATTCGACCTGGGAATACTCCTCACCAGTTGTCAGAACTCCACCGGCCACTACCCGCTGATCTTTTAAGCCGATCATTACCGTTGCATTTTCAATCATCTGTTGGAGGCTATCAACACTTGGATATTCACCCCATGTCCAATCAGCACCATATTTATCAAGGGGCTGATGATCGCAAATCGCCTTGTAAAGTGCCGCCACACCCTTAAGATCGTTTGAGTGAGCTACCCTTATTTCATCCAATACCACTATTATTCACTTCTTCCTTAAAGTTACTAACCCTCTGATCATTCCCCTGTTATAATAGAGACGCAATGGGCCATTAGTTCAGTTGGGAGAATGTCTGCTTCGCATGCAGGAGGTCGCGAGTTCGAATCTCGCATGGTCCATCATATCTATTAAATCGCCAAGGGGTAACATCCCCCTGGCGATTTTTTAGTTAAAGAATTGTGCTTTAATCTTGTTAAAGTTAACGATCGGTGTCGGTGCAGCGCCATGCTGAGCGATGGACTTCTCCATCCAAAGCATGTCGTACCACTTATCAAACTTATAGACGTTCTTATAAAAGCGCCCCGCTAGTTTATAACCATAGGCCTCATGAAATTTAGGGCTTGCCAAGGTTAAGTGTTGATCAGGCTGACCGTCATGTGGGTAAACAATGTGGGCAGTCATGTTAACCACCTTCATCTGCCGGCAGATTTTCTCAAGCATATCATATAATTTTGTGCCGACATGCTTTCCCCGGCAGTCACGATCTACATAGATGGATGTTTCCACCGTCCACTGGTATGCGTAACGCGGATTAGCTGGACTAACGTACGCAAAACCGGCAACCTGGTCACCCAGCATCGCGACCAGGTATGGAAAACGCTGCTGGGTCTTCTTGATTCGTTCTGTCAGGTCAGCCATCGATGGAATAGCTACCTCACAGGTGATCGCCGTATTTTCCACATAATATCCATAAATCCGCTGAATTGCGGCAGCGTCAGTTGGCCGAGCTAACCGCAATACTACTTCGGTCATTATCATCCCTCCTTTTTACCTGTTAGTCCCCATTATTATAACGAGATTTGGTTAGTCAGAACCATTCTAATTGCTGGTTCTTAGTTAAAATTTTATGATAGGAGTAACAAATCTTGAAAGGATGACTATTATGCAAAATGCTTACCTCATTCATGGCACCTCCACCCGGGACGACGACTGGTTCCCCTGGTTAGAAAAGGCCTGCGCTCCACAGATCAAACTTGACCGGATCTTCCTCCCCAATCCCTTTGCGCCACAAGCAGACGAATGGAACGATGCCGTTGACCAGCAGGTGCCAGCCACTGACGGCCTAACCCTAGTTGCTCACAGTCTGGGGTGTATCACTGCTCTACGCTTCGTTGCTCGTCATCAGATCCACGATGTTCGCCTGCTACTGGTTGGCGCATTTGATCAAGGATTACCAACCTATCCCGAACTCGACAACTTTATGATGCCCGCTCCGGATTACCAACAAATCACTCCTAAGGTTTCACGGGCCACCGTCATCACCGCTAAGGACGATCCAATCGCTCCCTACCGCAATAGCATCAGCGTCGCCCACCAGTTGGGTGCCAAGCTGATCGTCCAGCCCACCGAGGGCCACTTCTTAACCAGTGATGGCTTCAGCGAGTTTCCCCTGGCCCTTAAGGAACTCCAACGTCTAACCAAATAAAAAAAGAGGATCTCGATCAGATCCTCTTTTTTATCTTTATAGGTCGTTACTCCGCGGCTTATCGGTCATCTTAAACGTTAGGATAATCCCAATGATAACCAGCACCAGGGTAAAGTAGATCCCATAGTGAACACCATTGGTAAAACGAACCGCGGAACTTCCCGTAGCGGCATTCCGCCCTAATTCCAGGAAGCTGGTTGCCAGGGCCGTGGCCAGGGCACCAACAATCTGTTGCATCGTATTCAAAATAGTACTACCATCGGCTGATTCCATTCCAGATAAGGAATTCAAGGCACTGGTCTGCGATGGTGACATTGCCAAAGGACACCCAATCATCAAAATGACGTGGGCGGTGATTACATAGGCGATTGACGAATGGTCGCTAGTCAGAGCTAACATTCCGGCACCAATGAGGGCAATAAAGAAACCGATCATTGCTGGCTTCTTGGCACCAACACTATCGTACATCCGTCCAGCAACTGCCGAAGTCAGGGCATTAATTACCCCACCCGGCAGCATGATAATCCCGGTCAGGGCCACTGGTAGTAACAGGCCGTTTTGGATGTACATTGGTAACAGGTACATTGCGGAAAGGATGATCCCAAAGTCTAACATCACCAGGGTCGATCCAATAGCAAAGGACCGCGTCTTAAATACCCGCAGATTAAGGATTGGCGTTTCCAGATGGAGCTGCCGGTGAACATAAAGTGCCAACACAACAATCCCAATAACCAGTGAAGTCAGGACAGATACTGATAGCCAACCATCACGACTAGCTAGACTGGCACCAATTACCAGTCCTGAGCAACCAACTGCTGATTCAAGAATTGATAAAACATCAACGTGTGGTCGAGTAATCTTGCCCACGTTTTCCAGTGAAGTAATTGCAAAAATCAACGCGATTGCCAAGAAAGGAATAAAGCACCAGAAGATCCAGTTCCAAGATGCCTTAGCTAAAATCAACCCAGTTAACGTTGGCCCAATTGCTGGGGCAAACATAATAACTAGGGCACAGACCCCCATGACAGCCCCAATCTTCTGCGGTGGGAAAATCTGCATAACGACCGCAAACATCAGGGGAAGGATGAGACCGGTCCCAATCCCCTGAATCATCCGACCAATCAGAAGGATCGGGAAGTTTACCGCCATGGCAGAAATTGCTGCACCGATAATAAAGTCAACTAAGGCAAAGATGATAATCTGCCGCGTGGTAAACCACTTTGAAATCAAACTCGACAGGGGTAAGACAATCCCGATGATCAGCATGTAGCCGGTCACCAGCCATTGAACGGTTGCCGTATTGACATGAAAGGCCAGGGTTAGCTTAGGCAGGGCGATGTTCAGGGAAGTCTCACTAAACATTCCCACGAAGGCCCCTAATAACATACTAACCATGGCAAGTTTGGGATGACGGACTTGCCGTACCCGCGCTTCATTATTCATACTAAAAAATCACTCCTCTAATTAATTCTCTGATTACACAATTGGTTACTTTATCAAAGATAATTAATTTTCGTAAGTGATTTTTATTAGTGTTGCTTTTCTTAAGTATATGGCTTAATAATATTAAGTTGTATTTTGCTAAATAACTTCGTTTACCTTGCTTATCTACGCCCGGGAAATTAAACTCGCTTGTTTAATTACAGATACTCCTAAATAACTCTTGTGTAAGAGCTCAATATTTTAATCTCAAATGAGCGTGCTAGGCATGGTTATAAGGGAGCCATTTAATAATCAGCATACGTTTGAGGTTAAAAACAGGCGCTACAATATTATGCTTTTCTTCCATAAATAATCTTCCTATATCAAAGTTACCTTTAGGAGACTGTTTACACCTAAAATACCTATGTTAATCACCTGCCAAATCAGCAGGAATATCATGTTTAGGTCAAAGGGCGTGAATCACCAAGATCGGTGGTCCACGCCCTTCTTTTATCTAAAATACGTATAGTTATTGATTATTTACCACGACTACGAGGAGAAAAATTTAAAAAATAAAAAGCCT
>NZ_JBJEEL010000001.1:0-23947 GCF_051873035.1 Limosilactobacillus sp. | reverse complement strand
TTGCGTACAAAAAAACTGGCATTGATTTTCATCAATACCAGAAAGTGTAGACCCAATGCTTTGCGCCTTTTGTGGATTAACGGTGGTGGCCGTTATTTAAGCCACCAGGCAAACAGGTGGTGCTTGGGTTGGTCAATGCGCTGGTTAACCACACTGAGGACAATCAGCATGTTGGCCAGCAGTGAGTTTTTCTTGCGGTAGGTAATATAACGTGACGACCAGGTGGAGGCGTACTTATCCTTGTAGTGGCGCAGCCCTTGGAAGCCATACAGGTGGTAGCCGTATTCGTAAACGAAGTGGGCCGCCTTTTCTTCCAGAAAGCTAAATTGGTATTCACCGACGTTAGAGAGGGGGGCCATCCCGAGGTCAAAGTAGGTGTAGCCATGTTCTTGACCGTACTGGTACATGCTGATAAAGATCTTATCCATAATTCCCGACGGGGCGTCCTTACTGTGACGCATTAGGTCAATGGTTAAGATCTCCTTACCACCAGTCGGCATGAAGGTGGCAAAGGCAACTAGTCGGCCATCCTTAGCCCGGACGGTAGCAACGGGGGCTTGGTTGATGTAGTAAGGGTCAAAGAAGCCTAGGGAAAATCCCTTTTCGACCTGTTCACCTAGCCAACTGTCGGAAACGCCCTTTAGTTCAGCCATAAAGTCATCGGTAAACGGCGGTTCGACGACGGTAAAGGTGTATCCTTCACGGTCAAACTTGTGCATCAAGGCCCGTTGCGATCGTTGCTTCTTACCGGCTAGGGTGAAGTCGGCTAGCTTTACCAGCCCACTTTCCCCAGTTTTAATGAAGTCAAAGCCAAATTCATGCAGGAGCATGGTTAACTTACTGGAGACCTCGTAAAAGACAACCTCGTAGTCGTAGAGGTCGGCCTCACGAACGAATTGACGGATTGCCGCGCGAACCACGGCCTGGTTCCCGACGGGGTTGCCCATTACCACTAACCGGTCATACTTGCGCCGGTACATGAAGAAGAGCTGGTCTTGACCATCTTTTTGGTAAAAGTAGAGGTTCTTATCACGGAGAAAGGCCAGGTGGCTGGTCTCATTACCACCGAATTGGTCAATCACCCGGCGGACCCGGTCAGCATTGAAGTGCAGTGGTTGGGCGAAGGGGTCACGTCCGGCCATGAAGTACCAGAGGATTGCCAACATGAGGAGGAAGCCAAGTCCTAGGCCTAACAGTCCGGAAAGCCAAATCCTTTCTCCGGGGAAAAAGAGGAAGGTGGGGATGTGGTGCTTACTTGAATACTGCGGTGCATTGATTACCCCGACAATTACGTACAGGATAAAGCCACCAGCAAAGATCAAACTGTCGATAATAAATTTACCAATCGAGTATTGGAGCTTGGCCCGGTACAAAACGTGGCGGGAAATGAGGACAAGCAAGAGGACGATTACCAGGTAGATCGTTAGGCTAATGGTTCCGAGATTCCAAATGGTGTTGGCAATCCCAACTAAAAGCAAGATTAGGGTTGGCCAGTAGGCCCGCTTAACCTTAGCTTGAAGCCCCCGTGCACAGGCCAGCATGGCGATGGCAAAGAGGATGGTTGACATCTGGTGGATGAAAAAGAAGGTATACGGGTAGAGGTGTTGGACGATCTTATTTTCCGCGGTAATGTCAGGAATTGAAGCGGTCAACAGCATCAAAATACCGGAGATATACATAAAGGCGGTAATTAAGTAGTAGGCTGTTTTGCGCATCAACAGGAGCGGGAGGCCGTCAAAGAACTCATTTAACTGGTGGGCTAAGTTATGGATAAACATCAGCCCCGCGATGATTAGGGGGACGATATAGTAGAAGATCCGGAATAGTAACAGCCAGATAACAATGGTTGTCCGGGGAATCCCCAGTAATGACAACTCGAAGATCATCATGACATCGAAGGACCCTAATGCCCCGGGAATCATGGAAAGGACACCAAGTACTTGGGCGACGGCGTAAAGGGGTAAGACATTAATTAAATTTTGTCGAACACCAAGACACCAGCCGACAAGCAGGAAGAAGAGGGCGACAAAGAGCCATTCAAACGTAGAGCTACCCACGATAAACAATTCGAGCCGGGGGGTTACTTCCTTAAAGAGTTTATTGTCGTTAATCAATGTAAAGTAAAAGACAACTGGGAAGTAAAGTCCCCCACCGACTAACCAGATGGCGTAGTGGTCAAAGTGTCCACCGTCATGAAAGCCAAACATGATGATGAGGGCCAGCCAGCAGAGAATCGAGAGCCCCGATAAGAGGAAAACGGCAATTTTAGAAATGGCCAAGAGGATGTCCTTCTTGGTGGCGTTCTGGCGGTAGAAGTAGGCCCGCAGGGTGGCCCCCAGGAGCCCGCCGAAGCCGGCAATGTTGGTAAGGGTGTTGGTAATCCAGCCACAACGGATTACGTAGGACCGTTTAAATTTACCAGGGAGAAAATGAATGATTGCAAAGTCATAACCCAGCATGGGGATGACGGCGATACAACCAGTGACTAGTAAGAGCAGGATGCTTGTCCATGAAAGGCTAGCAAGCCCAGTCCCGACCTGGTGCCATTGAACAGTCTTGAAGAAACTGCCGAGGGCATGGATGACGAAGACCAGCACCGACACAACGAAGATCAGTTTGATAAACTTGGAATATTTTTCCCACCAGGCGATCAAATGGTGGTCAAGTGTTTTCATAATTATTACTCCCCCTAGAGATGAAAAATTCCTGAACTCATTATAGCCTACCAGAACTTGCTAGTAAGGTGTAGCTTGTTGAAAAATAATTATTGAGAAAATCAAAATTTTAGTTGACGGGTGCGTAAATTTTTCGTATACTTTTAGATGTTGTCAAATGGTCCGTTGGTCTAGTTGGTTTAGGACGCATCCCTGTCACGGATGAGATCACGAGTTCGAGTCTCGTACGGACCGCTTATAATTATTCTGAGTTGAGTGTCACCACTCAACTTTTTTTATATCCAAGGAGGAATTGAGCGGGACAAATGGAAGCAACCTGGCAGTATACCGGTACCGAACCGGTAAAAATCAAGAAGTATCTGCAGTCATTAGGAATGGGACACCGCCTGTTTAACGACATTAAGAAGGGGCAGGGTGAATTCCTGGTTGACCACCGGCCGGTCCGCCCGACCACGAAAATTTTGCCTAACCAGCCCTTGACCATCAAGGTGGCGCCGGAAATGGCTGATCCGACCGTTCAAGTTAGTTCAGAACCGTTGACGGTAGTTTATGAGGATGCCAACTGGTTAGTCGTTGATAAGCCGGCCGGGGTAACCTCAATTCCGGGGCCAACCGTCGATAATGGGACGGTCCTTAACCGGGTGAAGGGGCATTTAGAAGCTGCGGGTTCAACTGACCTGCGCCCCCACTTAATTACCCGGCTCGACCGCTTTACTGGTGGCCTGCTATTAGTGGCAAAACACCACGTGGCGTCAAGTATGATTAGCCAACAGGTACAGCAGCACCGGATGCTCAAGGAGTACACGGCAATTGTCGCCGGCCAACTGGCGACTGCTCACGGGATGATTGACCAACCGATCGCGCGCCGTGCTGACCAGGTGCAGCGAGTAGTTGCCGCTGACGGTCAGCCAGCCCGCACCGAATACTGGGTCGAAGCTACCGGGGAAAACTGGTCACGGGTCCGGGTCCGGTTGCACACGGGACGGACACACCAAATTCGGGTGCACTTTGCCTTTATCGGTCATCCTTTGGTTGGTGATCAACTATATGGCGGTGATACGAGTAAGTTTGACCACCAGCTACTCCATGCTAGCAAGCTCTCTTTTAAGGATCCCTTTAGTCAAAAACAGCTAACCTTTACATCAGCACTACCGGCCGCTTTTACAACGCTTTAAAATGAGGAGCGCCCTGAACATTGGTTTTTCCAATGTTCAGGGCGCTTTTGTGGTTATTTAACCTGGGCCAATAGCCGTTTGATCATCTGGGACTGGAACTTCTGTTCAGCCTGTTGAGTTACTGTTTGAATTTCCGCGGCACTCATCTTCGGGTTCTTGCTAAGTGCTTGTTGGACGGCCGCGGCAACGGTGGCCTTACCCTGCTGTTGTGCAGTGGCTTGGGCCTTTTTAACGGCTGGAGATTTAGCTAGTTTCTTGAGGCGGTTAGCCTGTTTGACGGTAACCTTAACATAGGTTCGTGGATATTCAAGCGTGTTGGTCCGCTTGACCAGGGTACCGTCCATTCCAGACCACATGTACATACTGGCAAAGAAACGGTTGTTGTAACGCCAGCGGGTTTCGGTGGTCACCAGGCGTGGTGTAGGACGGTTAGTCCACTTAATTTTACTTGTCGTATATTCATTGGCCTGGGTATGGTGGGGTGTCTTTTGCTGAAACTTGGTGTTATAGATGTAGACATTGTCCCGACCACTGGTTCCTACTGGCTGGTAAAGGGCAAGCGGCATTGTCGAGTTAGAGGCCGAATAGATGGTCCGCTTACTCGTGGTCGTGACCTGGTGCATCCCAAAATGGTGGCTGTAATTGAGCGTCATCATCGCGGTAGAGAGGACAAATAATGCACCAAAAATAGTGGTCCAGAGGATCCGGCTAGCCCGGCGGTTGATGAACATAATGCTAGCAAACATTGCCACCGCGGCAATAAACATAATTAGAATAATCATTAATGATCCTCCTTTCCGGTAATGTCATCAGAATCGAGTTTAACGTGGATTCCGTTACCACTCGTGACGAAGAAGGTTAGTACCAACCCGATTAATGAAAAGGCAACGGCAAACCAAAAGGCAGCATGGTAACCCATCAGCGTTGCATCAAACATCCGGGACTTGTATTGAAGTGGGGCCTGCTTGAGTAGCGCATGAGCGGGTTCATGACTATTAGTAACGTTGGTTAGAACAGAGATCATAATCGCGGTCCCCACTGAAGTGGCTACCTGACGAAGGGTGTTGTTAACCGCGGTCCCGTGGGAGATGAGGTTAAACGGCAGAGAATTCATCCCGGCAGTCGTCACTGGCATCATTACCATTGAGATCCCAAACATCCGGACGGCGTAGAGAAAGACAATGTAAATCGTCGGCGTGTCCCGGGTAATAAAGGCAAAGGGCAGGGTACCAACGGCTAAGATAAACATCCCCGTAATGGCGAGCCGTTTAGCACCATGCCGGTCGAAGAGGTTCCCCGTGATGGGACTCATAACCCCCATGAAGAGAGCCCCAAAAAGGAGGGTCAATCCAGAATGGAAGGCGGACATACCGTGGATGATTTGAAGGTAGAGGGGAATAACTAATTCAACTCCCACCATGGCCATCATTACGATGGAACTTAGGATGGTAGCGAGGGTAAATTCACCGCTCTTGAAAACACTAAATGCCAAGAAGGGTTCGTCTAGCTTGTTTTGCCGCAGGACAAGGAAGACAACTAAAATGATCCCAATGATAATCGTGGTGATAACGATGGGATCCGTCCAGCCCTTGTCACCAACGCTAGAGAAGCCGTAGAGCATGCTTCCGAAACCGATCGTCGATAAAACGACGGAGAGCCAGTCAAGTTGGGGCCGACTATTGGGAATAACGTTCTTAACAAAGAAAAAGCTGGCAATAATAACGATAGCAGCAATCGGCACGATCATTCCAAAAAGCCAACGCCAACTAAAGTTATCAATTACCCATCCGGATAGGGTCGGGCCAATCGCCGGTGCAAGGCCAATTACGAGGCCGTTAATCCCCATGGCTGCCCCCCGTTTTTCGGGTGGATAAATGGTTAGCATGATATTTTGCATGAGGGGCATGTTGATACCGACACCGACCGCTTGAATCAGCCGGCCGGTCAGCAGTACACCGAATGATGGTGCTAGCCAGGAAAGAATTGTGCCGACCTCGAAGATACTCATGGCGATGGTAAACAGTACTTTGGTGTTAAAGCGACTACTTAAAAAGGCACTGATGGGGATCATAATCCCGTTAACCATCAAGAAACCAGTTGTCAGCCACTGGACGGTGGAAGTACTAATATTAAAGGCGTTCATTAGAGCAGGGAAGGCCGTTGACAAGATAGTTTGGTTAAGAATGGTACAAAAGGCCCCGATTAATAGGACCAGAACCATTAGTGGCCGGTGGTAGGGTTGGCCATTAATGTCAACGTTTGTTTCTTCATTGTCATTCACGCACAAAACCTCTTTTCAAATTTAATTCACGAGTTCAAATGATAAGCCGTAAATAATCTTTTGCCAAATTATTTGACAACAATAACGGATATTCTATAAAATGTATTACGAAATTCAATGAATTGTGGAGGGAGAACGGTGTTAGAAGACCATTTTCGACGGATGATTACGGAAAATAAGCTCCAGATTAGCATGTCAGAACTAGCACGCGTAACCGGCGTCTCGACTAGTCAGCTCCGTTACTGGGAGCGCAAGGGCTATATCCGCTCAAAGCAAGACGATAAGAATAAGAATCATTATTTCAGTCTGACCACGATGATTAGTGTTTTTACCATTAAATACTTTTTAGATCAGGGATACACCTTAACGGTCGCGGTCAAAAAAGAAGAAGAGCGGAAGCAGTTAGGGATAATTTTCCGCCGCTTCATTGCGGACCAGATTAAGGCGATTAAACAATTACCCGCAGAGAAGGGCGAAGTGGATTTGGGAACCCTTGAGGAGAATCCAACCCAAGAAGTCTACGCGGTCATTGACCAAGCGGGAACCCATTTACACACCCGCCCCGTGAAAAAGACGGATTAACCATTGCCCAATTTTTGTGGTATGGTGGAGATGAACTATTGATGTGAAAGAAAGGGCGGTCACAGTGAGTTCAGAAGGAAAGAGTTACACAGATTTAAGTGCCGCGGCTAAGGAAACGGCGCTGAAATCATTTGTTTCGTTTTACGTCAGTCAATACCAGCGCGGGAGTCTGGAAATTCTTAGCTCTAAGGTATCGAATGAGGTAATGAGTTCAATCAATGAGATCTTGAACCAGAATAAGTTCATGGGACACGCGGAGTTAGTTGCCAACAGCCTACGGTTATCCAAGCCATCTTATGAACAAATTTTGTCCAAGCTTTCCCATACCTATTTCACTGATGATGGTGAACCGGTAACGGATTGGATGACGGCTTGGGAAGAGCAAGAAGAAGCATTACCGACGGAAGACTAGTTTTAAAAGAAGTGCAAGGTGGTCGATTAAGATCATGCTTGCACTTCTTTTTTTATCCTTGCAGATATGGTAATTTTTCGGTAACGCTAGTAGAATAAGAGCGTGTAATCGCTTTTCGGTTACGAGAAGATGAGGGGAGTATCAATAATGCAAGAAAAGAAACACTTTAAACTGTTTAAAGCTGGTAAGAAGTGGTGCACGATGGCAATTGCAACCATCGCGGTAGTCGCAGGATTAGCGGTTACGACCACGGCTTCAGCCGACACCACTTCAACTACTGATGCCAATCAAAATAGCACATTAGTCAACCAGCCGGTCAGTGCTAGTCAGGCTACTAGCCAAACCACTGCTAGTGATAACCAGTCCGGCCAAACGGCCAACGTCGATTATCAGACACCGGTTAACGCGGGATCACTTGATAGTGCTACGGCAACTAGCCAGGGAGAAGTTGAATTTTCTGGTTGGCACGCTACCAACGATTACAAGGCAGGGATGCACCACTTTGCGATCGTTCTTGATGGCAATGGTCATGAACTTTACCGTCACGAAACAACCACGGTTAACCGGCCGGATGTCGCAGCGGTTTATCCCCACGCCCCAATTGCGGGCCAAGGTGGCTTTACCGTTGACGTCCCAACCAGTAAGTTGGCCAATACTAATAGTATCCGCCTGCTTTCCCGTTACACGATGGACCAGACCGGTAACCCGGCTGGGGGTAGTGACTACTGGTTCCCAGTAATTACCACCAAGGCCGGTTGGCTGGACCAGTTCCAAGTAACGGGTAACCAGGTTGTGGTTTCCGGCTGGCACGCTGATGATCAGGCGGCCGACAAGACGGAACATACCGTTATCCTGTTTGACCGGACTAAGAACCGGGAAGTTGCCCGGGCCGAACACGTTAAGAATGTTGCTAGCCTGGACCTAGTAAAGGCGGGCTACGGGACGGTTGCTAATGGCAAAAACGCGCGTTACACCGTTAGTTTTAACCTGACCCCGGCGATGATGGGTGATGAATTATCCGTAATTAGTCGTTACAGCCGGCCAGGTCAAGAAAACACTAACTACTCTGACTACTGGTATAACAATACCTTGAAGGTCAACAATAAGGGCAATGCCGGTTGGCTCGATAACTTTAGTGTTGATAAGACTAATAATCGGATTAACGTTAGTGGCTGGAATGCTAATGATAATTCCGCCGCTGAACCGGTTCATGAGGTAATCCTCTTTGATAAGACCGCTAATAAAGAAGTGGCACGTCAAATTAGCCCGACGGTTGCCAGCCCTGACGTTGCCCGTGCCTATGGCAACATCAATAACGCCGGCCATAGTCGGTTCACGGCACACTTTGACCTGACTCCCGCAATGCTCAACCACCAACTTGAAATTATCAGTCGGTACGCACTAGCGGGGCACGATAACGATGCCGGTTATTATTCCGACTATGTTTATGGTAACCAGGTCTTAAATCTCAACACTAATAAGAATGGTTACCTGGATACCTTCTACATTGATAAGGCCAACGGTAAGGCGGTTATTAGTGGTTGGGGGGCTGATGATGCCAGCATGTTTATGCCGACCCACTTCATCATCCTCTTTGATAAGACTGCTAACCGGGAAGTTGCCCACCAAATCGTAACTAACCAGGCAAGTGCCGATGTAAAGAACAGCAATGCTGGTAACATTGCCAATGCCGGGAACTGTCGTTTCAACGTTACCTTTAACATTACGCCAGAGATGGTTGGCCACCAGCTAACGGTGCTGAGCCGTTATAGTGACTCTACGAAGGAAAATGACTACGGTCACTATTCCGACTACTGGTACAACAACACGGCAGACTTCAGTGTTAAGCAACAAGCCTGGTTGGATACCTTGGCACTAAACGCCGCTAACCACACCATTACGGTTGCCGGTTGGCACGCGGACGATGCCTCGGTTTACATGCCTGGCCACTACATTATCCTCTTTGATAAGACTGCTAACCATGAAGTTGCTCATAAGCTGGTACCAGTAACGGCTAGTCCGGACGTGGCCAATGCGACCCACATTGCCAACGCCAACAAGGCTCGCTTTGCAACCACCTTTGACTTGACACCGGCAATGCTGAACCATGACTTAGTAGTAATTAGTCGTTACAGTAACTCGAACGATAATAATTACGGGACCGCAACCTCTGATTACTGGTTTAATAACAACAATATTAACCTGGACACGCAAGACGGTTGGTTGGACAACCTGAGCCAGTCCGGTAACACGATTAATGTTTCCGGTTGGCACACGGCTGATTCAACCCTCGGACTGACCCATCACATTATTATCTTATACGACTACACAACGGGTCGTGAGGTTAGCCGGCATGAGGTTACTAACACTGCTAGTGGTGACCTGGTGGCTAGTCACGGTAACTACGTCAATGCTAACAATGCCCGGTTCAGCACCAGCTTTACGGTTGATCCGGGAAGCGTCCACCACGCCTTCGGAATTATTAGCCGGTACAGTAACCAGGCCGACGGTGAAGGGACTTACAGTCAGTACTGGATGAATAACCGGTACCTGAACACTTACCAAAACCCGGGCTGGATGTATCAAATCCAGTACAGCCAAATCAAGGCCAACCCGGCAGAAGTTGGTCACAACATCGGCCCCGGCTATGAAGGGGTTAAGACCTGGTTCATCAATAGTAAGCTCGGGGATGCAAACATCCATAACCAGTACACGACTGGGGATGCTTATGCCATCATGAACATCCAGCGTAGCCATGGCCTACCAGCAACTGGCTGGGTTGATCTGCCAACTTGGCGGGCGCTCGGTTACTCTGATGACCTTTGGTACGGCATCGACAGCTATGTTTCACCAACGTTAACTAATCCTGGTGCTACCCGGCAGCAACGGATTGACGCCATGATTAATACCGCTTACCGGTACATGGGTAAGCCATGGTGGGCTGGTTGTTCCTCAGCACCGGCTTGGGGTGTTGACTGTTCAGGGTTAGTAATGCAAGCACTGTACGGTGCCGGTATTAACCCAACGACGGTTAGTTCTACCCACCACGGTTACCCTGGTAACGAATGGAACTCCCGGAACCTCTTCGTTGATCCGCACTTCCAAAACGTTAGTTGGAACGACCGGCAACGGGGTGACCTTGTCTTCTACTACCAACCAGGTACCCGGACAATTTGGCACGTGGCCATCTTGCTGGATCCTAACACGGTTATTGAAAGCTGGCCGCCTTCGGTAATGGTTCAACCAATTCTGAACGGTCAACGGAACGTGGTTGCCGGAATTCGGCGGGTCTTTGCCTAATTAAGTTGAATAATTATTAAGGGAACTACGACTAATTTGTCGGGTTCCCTTTTAATTTGCCCGGTCAATTACTACCTTCGCCCTATTAGATGTGGTAGAATAAAAATAGTTTTACGTACGGATATTAAATGATAGTAACTAGCTAAAAGAATAATTGTTGCCGGCCTTGTGCTCACAAAGCGGCTCTTTTGGCTTACTTATTTTTCCGTTATGACAGTAACGTTGATTACAAATCTAAAAAGGAAAGAAAGGTATTATGGCAAAATTAAATATTAAGAACAATGAAGTTGCCTTTTACGCTATGGGTGGCCTTGGCGAAATTGGTAAGAACATGTACTGTGTCCAGTTCCAAGATGAGATCATTATCATCGATTGCGGTGTGCTCTTCCCAGAAGATGAACTTTTGGGGGTGGACTACGTTATCCAAAACTATGACTACCTCATCGAAAATAAGGATAAGATTAAGGGAATCTTCATCACCCACGGTCACGAAGACCACATTGGGGGACTTCCCTTCTTCTTGCAACGGGTTAATGTACCGATCTATGCGGGCCCGTTTGCAATGTCATTGATTAAGGGGAAGCTGGAGGAAAAGCACCTGTTACGGAACGCGGAACTGCATGAAATCGATGAATTTGATGAAGTTCATTTTAAAAAATTATGGGTAAGCTTCTTCCGGACCACCCACTCAATCCCTGATACCTTAGGGGTGGCAGTTCACACCCCCCAAGGGACAATTATCCAAACCGGGGACTTTAAGTTTGACCTGACGCCGGTGGGTGGCCTACCGGGTCCTAACCTACAGCAGATGGCGAAGTTAGGCGATGAGGGGGTTCTTCTTTTGACCTCCGACAGTACGAACGCGGAGCGGCCACAGTTTACCAAGTCCGAACGCTGGGTTGATATCCATATTCGGCGGATTTTTGAACGCATTAAGGGACGGATTATCTTCGCCTCCTTTGCTTCCAACGTCTATCGTTTACGGGAGGCTTCTGATGCGGCAATTGCTCAGGGACGAAAGATTGCTGTCTTTGGGCGGAGTATGGAAAATGCCATTGCGGCTGGTCAGGAACTGGGTTATTTAAATATTCCTGAGGACTCCCTAATCGAACAGAATGAAATTAACAATTACCCACCAGAGAAAGTCTTAATTATGTGTACCGGGTCCCAGGGGGAACCAATGGCGGCCTTAAGTCGGATTGCCAATGGTACTCACCGGCAAATTAGCATCCAGCCCGGTGATACGGTCGTCTTCTCCAGTAACCCTATTCCAGGGAACACTACCAGTGTTAATGCACTGATTAACAAGTTGGAAGAAGACGGGGCCAATGTTATCCATGGTTACGTCAACAACATCCACACCTCTGGTCACGGTGGTCAAATCGATGAAGAATTTATGCTGCGCTTGATGAAGCCAAAGTTCTTTGCCCCGGTCCACGGTGAATACCGGATGCAAAAGATTCATACCAAGTTAGCGGAAATGACTGGGGTACCCCGTAAGAATAGTTTTATCCTTGCTAATGGTGATGTCTTGGCACTCACCAAGGATTCCTGCCGGGTTGCGGACCACATCGATAGCGTTAGTGATGTTTACATTGACGGTCGCGATGCTGGCGATACCGTGGGTAACCCAGAAATTCGCGAACGGCGCCTCCTATCTGAAGAGGGGGTTGTAACAGCGATTGCGGTAGTGGATTTGAAGGACTACCAGATTGTGGCGGGACCTGATATTGTTTCCCGGGGCTTTGTCTACATGCACGAGTCCCAGGAGCTGATTAAGGCGGCCAACCACGAGGTCTTCTGGGCAATCTTAAATACCTTTAAGAACCACAAGCACGTTGACCAACGGGCCCTTAACCGGACAATTGTTAGCCGGCTGCAAAAGCTGTTATTTGAACGGACGGGACGGCGCCCGGTAATTATTCCGATGATTACGATCCTGAATGGGAAGAACCGGTCGGAAAACCACCATTACCGTCGGCCTAACCATAACCACCACCGTAAGAATAACGAAGAGACGGGAAATAATAAGAAAAATAATAACCAGCACCATTCCAAGAACGGTCATGAAAACAAAG
The DNA here is from genome assembly GCF_051873035.1 of Limosilactobacillus sp. Classification (GTDB taxonomy): domain Bacteria; phylum Bacillota; class Bacilli; order Lactobacillales; family Lactobacillaceae; genus Limosilactobacillus. The sequence goes on along the minus strand of NZ_JBJEEL010000001.1, from coordinate 11,444 downwards.
CAAAGAAGCCGGCAGCGGCTAAAGCTTAGGCGATAATAAAGAGGCGGCCGAGAAGTTCAGTGAGCTTCCCGACCGCCTCTTTACTAATTTCTACTTAAACCCCCGTGAAATCTTTGGTATGATCAATACTAGCAATTATTTATTGAAAGAGAAGGGAAGGAACCTTTATGACCGGGAGAGATTATTTAAGAATCTGGTATCGGGTTCAGATTGGGGCCACCTGGTTGGTCCTCGTATTGATGATGATCCGTAATTTTGAAATGGGACGGCATCAAATCGTTAATATTTTAGTGGCGCCAGTGATTGTTTTGGCCATTGGACTGCTAGTGGAACTCTTACCCCAGTTACCAGCGTTAGTGAAACGCTTGAATGCATGGTTACAGGGACTGCTTCAGCCGTTAATTTTGGTAATTGCTTGGGATGTTATTACCCGGGAAATTATTACGCTGTTGCACTTGCCAGCACGGGGCGTGGTATCTTTAATGATCATTTATTATCTGTTAATGTTTGCGCCGTTTGCTAGTGTCATTGGGGGTCAGTTAACCTTAAGCATCGAACGTTTTATTTTCGCGGTGGTCACTTTTCAGGTAGTATTGATCCCATTGATTGCGCTCCCGACAAACCTGATTGATAACCACTTCTTGCGCCAAAACTTGGAAACCGGGGCAGTTGGTGCGGTCGCCTTCTTTATCCTAATTACCACGGCTATGCGGGCTTGGAAGCTGTCGTGGCCGGGGTTAAAACCGCACTGGAGCGGCGATTTTAATTGGTGGATTTTACTTGGCCTGGTAGTGGTTGACATCGCGATAACCATACTAAATGTCGGCGGTGTTCCCAACCTCAGGAAGGCCAGTTCGTGGGTAACTCTGATGGCCATTGAAGCAGCGGTTGCTGAAGAAACATTATTCCGCTTTGCAATATTGGGGGTACTCTTTTATGCATGGCGAAATGTCCGCCAGCGACTACCATATGCATTAGTTACCAGCAGTGTCTTGTTTGGACTAGCGCATTTGACGAACGTGGCTGAACAGGCTTGGTCGGTAACGGTTTACCAGGCAGTAGCGGCGGCCGGTCTCGGTCTGTTTTTTGCGGTAGTCTACGTTTACACGGGACAACTATGGCTAGCAATGCTCATGCACGGTCTACTGGACTGGTTTAGTTTTGTAGCTACCGGGGCAACGACCATGACTGGTAGTCAGGTAACCCTGGCGGACTGGGGCGCCGTGATTGGTGAACTGGTAATCTTTGGTGCGATTACGGTCTGGATGATGTTTGGTCAACGGCGGCGGGTGATGGAACGCCATGTCGCCCGCCTAACCGGTGACGAGCAACGCTTTGACTTCCAAATTCAATATTAAAAATATAAAAACGTCGGACAAGTGACGATTTACCGTCACCGATCCGGCGTTTTCTTTAGGAAAGTCGGTTATTTTAATGAAGTAATTGAATTAACTCCACCATCTTAATTAAAGGTTGTCACCGCGTTCGAATTGGAACTTGGAGTTCAACAGGGTCTGGTGAACAAGACTGTTAGTCAAGTTGTGAGCCTTTTCGGTAACGTGACTAGCGGTGGTCTTGTTTTCAGCGGTCAGGTAGTCGATCAGTTCATCACCGCTCTTGCCCTTAGCACCAGCAGTGATGGCGTCAACCCGGCCGACACCATAGCTTTGAGCTTCGTCTCTGAAGGCGTTAACTTCGTAGATGAATTCGTGGTAACGTGGTTCAACGATTACTTGCAGCATCTTGTACAGCCAGTAAGCACTCTTTTCTGGGCGAACATCTTGGGTAGCCACTGCGTAGTTAGCAGGGGTATCGTTAATGTTGGTGAAGAATGGTACGTATGGGCTGTAGCAGTAGAAGCCAAAGTTGATCCATTGAATTGCAGCGTATTCAGCAGGAACATCATTGCGGATTTGCATGATGCAAGAGCTCTGGTTACGGTCTAGTGCGATTGAACGGAACTTCCGTTGGTCTTCAGGGGTACCAGAGGAGTAAGTGCCCATTGGGTCGTATGGAGTCTGGTTGTAGTGTGAGGACAGGAAGAATTCAACGTCTTCAACGGCAATCTTCTTTTCTGGCCGACGTAAGAATGGCATGTCTTGACTGGTTGGGTCTTGTTCAATTGATGGGTTGAACAGCTTTTGACCGTACCAGGTCCGTGGTGTGTTGTAGTATGCATCGGCTTCATCTTCGGTAGCAAAGATCTTCCGGAAGTTAAAGCCTTCTGGATATGGGTTCAGGTGGTACTTTTCAACGAATTCACGAATACCACTTGCGTATATGAAGTTTTCAGAGTCGTCAAAGTCGATTTCCTGGATGCACATGTTGTTTGGCGCAATTGCGTAGCAGTCATCAGGAATCCGTTGAGCAACCCATTGGTGACCACCGGCAGTTTCGAGGTACCAAACTTCGTCTTTGTCGCTAAAGGCAATCCCGTTGGTTTCACCAGTACCATACTTTTCAATTAGTGAACCCAGCAGCTTAACCCCTTCGCGGGCACTCTTGATAAATGGCAGAACCAGGTAAACCATTGAGTCTTCATCAACACCGTTGTCAACCAGTGGGTCGTGTCCTAATACCCGCGCATTGGTTGATTCGGTCTCAGTAGCACTCATAGCAACATTGTATTCGTTGATTCCTTGCTCATCCCAACGGCCAATACCATGACCTTCGTTTAATTCGTGAGCACCATTTGGGGTAGCAGTGTAACGGCAACCCTTACCGGACATATCAACTTCAAGACCATTGTAATCGGAAACGTAATGTTCACCGGTGTAGTCCTTAGCTGGGAAGACCTTGAAAGTCTTTGGGTTGATACCATTGTAGCCGTCTTCATCCCGGGCAATCATGGTTGAGCCGTCGATGGAGGCATTCTTACCGACTAACATTGCTGTACAACTAGTTACCTTTTTATTCATAGTTACACATCCTCTCAAAAACATACACAACTATTACCAATGTTGATTATAACACTTGTGTAAGCGCTATAATAGGCGTATTGTGAATTTTTTAATATTAACATTATAATAGGAAAATAATATTAGTTAGCAAAAATATTAGCTAGTAAAAAGTTTTAATATCTTATTTCATACTTTTATTTTAGGATAGCCGAAAATTATTATTTACAAATCAAAGAATAGTAGTAACATAGTTAGTGTAAAGTTAATGAGGCCATGGTATTTACTGCTGGTTTCGTTAATAGAACCTAGAGAGGGGAATACTAATGTTCGAAATTAAGCCAAAGAAGTTCAAGAAGATCCTCGTTGGTGTTGATGATGCACCCGATGCCCGTGCTGCTTTTTCATATGCTGTTGATAAGGCGAAGCGCGACGGCTCTGAGTTAGGGATTGTTTCCATTTTGGAGACTGGTGACATTAATGTTTACCAAATTCTCGATAAGGATTACGTGCACAGTAGCGAAGATGAATTAAGGAAGCGGGTTAACGAATACGTTCAGGCCGCAATTGATTATGGGGTGGACCCAAAGAAGATTACCGCGATTGTTGACCGTGGTGAACGGCCAGCTGAACGAATTTGTAACCACGTTATCCCAGCCTTCCAACCAGACCTGTTAATTATCGGTTCAATTGGTAAGTGGGGTAACCGGAAGGCCGTTGGTTCACAGGCTTCTTACATGACCCGTCATGCTGGGACCTCCGTTTTCTGTATCCGGACAACCGCGGTTCAAACTTACGAATAAAATTTAATAAGTGCTCGTTAGTACAAAGCGATGGCCAGATTGGCTGTCGCTTTTTGAATATCAAATTAATTTTTAACGGTTCTAATTAACACTAAAAATGGCTTAATAAAGGCTTGCATATATTTTATCTAATGTTATAATCATTCTAAACAAGCCTAAGGGAGGAAGTAGAATGGCGAAAAAGAAAATGTCGTTGGCCCAAAAGGTAAATGTTCTACGGGCCAGTGTAATGGGGGCAAATGACGGCATTATCTCAGTTGCCGGGATTGTCATTGGGGTTGCGGCAGCGACTAGTAATGCTTATTCAATTCTTATTTCCGGACTGTCCGGTAGTTTGGCCGGTATGATTTCCATGTGTATGGGTGAATACGTCTCGGTTTCGACCCAAAAGGATTCACAAAAAATGGCTATTATAAGTGAACGGCAACGGCTTGATGACCAGTACCAGCAAGAGTTTGATTTTGTTCAAAGAAAGTACGAGGCACAAGATATTGACCCTAAATTAGCCCGTCAGGCGACTAGTGAGTTAATGGAAAAGGATTCATTAGGGACGGCTGTCCAGGAACGTTATGGCTTTAATCCGAAAGACTTTACCAGTCCTTATGCGGCGGCGGTTGCTTCATTTATTTCCTTTCCGACTGGTTCGATCTTACCCATGGTGGCGGTGACCATGGCACCAGCCCAGAGCCGGATCTGGGCAACTATGGTGGCAGTGCTAATTGCATTATTGATTACCGGATACTTTGCGGCCGTACTTGGTAAGTCTAACCGTGTTAAGTCAATGATTCGTAACGCCGCGGCCGGTTTATTGACGATGGGTGTTACCTTTATAATCGGTCAGCTATTTGCACACTAGGGGGATGAAAGGTAATGCTAAAAACAAAGAAACGTCAAAAGCAAACAATGGAAGAAAAATTAAATACCCTTCGTGCCGGTGTACTCGGTTCAAATGATGGTATTTTAACTGTTGTCGGGGTGCTAGTTTCCGTTGCGGCCGCCACGAGCAACCGTTTCACGATCTTTATTGCGGGCCTGTCAGACCTGTTAGCCTGTGCCTTTTCGATGGCCTCGGGTGAATATGCCTCAGTTTCGACCCAAAAGGATACTGAAAAATCAGCGGTTGCCCACGAAGAACACCTTTTGAAGACTGACTTTGAAGGCGAATTAGAAGCGGTGAAGAATTACTATGTTGATAAGGGGGTTACTCCTGAAACCTCGCTGGCCATTGCCCAGGATTTGTTAACCAAAAAGCCCTTAGCGACCGTTGTCCGGGTTAAGTATGATATTGAACTTGGTCATTATCTTAATCCGTGGGATGCAGCCTTTTCCTCACTGTTTTCCGCGGCAGCCGGGGGAATTTTTCCCCTGATGGCGATGACCTTAGCACCAGAGGCTTATAAGTGGTACGCCGTTATCTTAGCGGTTGCTCTGACCAGTGCGCTTACCGGGTACATTAGCTCTAAGCTCGGCAATGGTCTGGTGAAGATTGCGGTAATCAGAAATATTATCATCGGTTTGATTACGATTACGATCCACTATGGTGTCGGTAAGCTATTCTAGTTGAAGATATTTCATGATCTGGATGATACAAAAGGAGCAAGACCGAAGTCGTTTACGATTTCAGTCTTGCTCCTTTTGTATTTAGTAATCTAGATTATTGGTGGTCATTAATCATATTTTCTTTGTCAACCGGGGTGTTAAATAATTCTTCATCCCGTCCCCGGGAACATTCAGCCTGAAGCGTGATGTGACAGATTCCATATTTTTCGTGAAGGACCTTTTCAACCTGCCGGTAGATCTTTTCAACCTGGCTAAGGCGCAGGTCATCACAGTTCAGGTGGGCTGAAAAGATGATGTGGTGCTCATCAATCATCCAGGCGTGAACATGGTGGACGGCGTCAACCCCGTCAATCTTTGTGAGGTCACTTTCAATTGAATCATAATCAAGGTCAGGTGATGACTGCATCAAGATCTTGATCGTCTGGCTAATGATCGGTAGCGATTCGTAGGCAATGTAGATAGCGACCGCAATGGTCAGGACAGGGTCAAGCCAGGGAACGTTAATGAAGGTTAGAATAATTCCCCCGATGATAACCGCCACGGATGATAAGGCATCGCTTAGCACGTGCAGGTAGGTTGCCTTGACATTAAGGCTATCATGACTGCCGGCGTGAAGGAGTGCCGCGGAGGCAAAGTTAGCTAACAGACCAACGATCGCAACAATTAACATGACCCTACCATTAATATGTTGAGGGTGGTTCAGCCGTTGGATCGCCTCGCCGGTCAGAAAAATGGCAATGATCAAGAGCAACAGGCTGTTAGTCAATGCCGAAAGGATCTCTGCCCGCCGGTAACCGTACGTACTCTTCCGGGTCTCAGGCTTACCGCCAATTTGCTGGGCAAAGTAGCCCAGAATAATGGAAAAGGAATCCCCCATGTTGTGAAAAGCATCAGAAAGCAGGGCTAAACTCCCTGAAATTAACCCCCCGATAATTTCAACGACAGTAATTAGGACGTTCAAAAGCGTGACCGCCAGGAAACGTTGTCCGGTAATCTTTTCTTTCATAATTATTTGCTCCTCAACTTATGAATTGCAATTTTTAACCAAGATATATTAAAATAGATAATTACAAGCTAACGAAAAAGTTAGGTAATCCAAACTGATTATCTTTATAATATGCTATAATCGTTATATATTCAATATGGAGATAATACTGTTATGACCGTTCGTAGGCCAAAAATTTTAACACGAGGTGAACTAGATTGACTCCAATGAAGGAAGATTACTTGAAAATTATTTTTGAGCTCGGCGGCAGTCATAAGAAGGTGTCAAATAAGGAAATCTCATTAGGCTTGGGAATTGCTGCTGGTTCGGTAACGGAAATGATTTCTAAGTTAGCTGACGAGGGATTGGTGGTCCACGAACCGTACGCCGGTATTTCATTGACGGCTAAGGGGCAAAAGTATGCGGCCGAGCTAGTCCGTAAACACCGCTTATGGGAAACCTTCCTCGTTGATAAACTTAACTACAACTTTGCTGACGTTCACTCCGAAGCCGAAGTGCTAGAGCACCAGACGAGTGATCGTTTGGCAGGAGCGTTAGATGAGTTTCTTAACCATCCTAAGCACTGCCCACATGGTGGAGTGATTCCTTCTTCTAAGGGGAAGTTTCCTGATGTTAGCCATCGGCTCTTGGCTGACGCTAATGATGGTGAAACGGTCGAATTAGAGCGCTTCTTGGATAACCATGAGCTCTTGACCTACCTAGAAGAGCTTAAATTACGGCCAGACGACCGGGTTAAGGTTATCCGGCATGAACCATTTGAGGGACCGATTGTTATTGAAAAACCTGGTAGTAGCCAGGAGGTTAATGTCTCTTATAAGGCGGCTCACAACATTTTTATTAAATAAAACAAACAGGGGGACGTGACATAAGTCCCTCTGTATAGATCAAAAGTGAACAACGCGGTACACAAATGAGGTCCAGAGCCCGGCAAAGCCAAACTCTGGACCTCTATTTGTGCTCGCGGGGGTTCGAAAACGAAGTCGTGACCGACTTCTGTCTCACGCCCTTTTTAATCGACTAAAAAGGCCTGCAGGAGAATTTAGACTTGTGGTATACTCAAAACAATTGCTAGAAATCAAAATAGGAGAGAAAAACTATGTTTATTGAACAAGACAGTCACCGGATGCGGCGGTTCTTGCTGAGTGGTGGCTTCTTTATAGCATTGTTACTGTTAATTAAGTTTAACTCGTCGGTTGTTACGATGATGGATGCCGTATTACAATCATTATTCACAAGTCAACGGCTTGAAGGAGCCGGCTTATTTCACGCGTTGATGACGTTATTGTCATTTCTGGCGAGTCCGAAGATGGACATCCTCTGGGTGGTAATTATCGCAGTTATCCTCTGGGTAAAACGGTATCAAATACCAGCACTGTGGGCAATTGGAACGCTAATCGGCGGTGATGTTTTAGGTGAAATCGCTAAGCATATTGTGAAGCGTGCTCGGCCAGCACAACACTTAGCTGCTGATGATGGTTATAGTTTTCCTAGTGGTCACACGTTGGGAATCTTTTTAGTAGCGGCGATCCTGTTACTGATTGTTATTCCCCTAATCCAGCGGCGGTCGACCCGGACCATCTGCCAATTGCTAATTGTGTTTGTGATTTTCTTCGTTGCTGTTTCCCGGGTTTACCTATATGCCCACTGGCCGTTTGATACGATCAGTGCCATGCTGTTGGGCTATGCGTGGTTACAAGTAGCCGAATGGCTCTACGTGGCCTGGGCACCTAAGCTGAGAAGGGTATCCTTCTTAGCTGATTCAGGTATTTAATCGACTTAATCAAGGCTGGGAAATATCCCAGCCTTTTTAATATATTTCCCGGGTAATAAATAATGATTAACACGAAAAGACTAGTAATTAAATCGTTGCTTAACGATGATGATGGGCAATTGGCTAAACTACTGGATGATCCGGCCATTTTACGGGCCACCCACCTGACTTTCTCTAGCCAACCGGTAACTAGCTTTGAACTCAACCTTTTGTTAAAGTCCGTTAATGCTTACGGAATTTACCGCCGGCAGTCCCCACAAACGCTCTGTGGGCTTTTGACACTCGACAAGACTGCTGAATTACCAGGCGGGTTTGAACTGGGCTATTTACTTCAACAAAAGTTGTGGGGAAAAGGGTTAATGACGGAGGCGGTTGCCGGCTTATTAGAAACGGTGACGGTACCACTGATCGCGTTTACTGACCGTACCAATTACCGGTCACAGCATGTTTTACAAAAAAACGGTTTCATCCTTGTGGGCCAAGATAATCCCCAATTGCGTTGGCAAAAACCGGCTTGCACGGTGAAGTAAAGAGAGTATAATATTGAGAAATGAAGAGGTTGCATCCTTTATCAGTAACCATTATGAGGCAGGTGAGTGCCGGACTAATGGTAAAAGGGAAGGTTGCCGAAATGGTGAGTAACTTACCGTACTTGCCGTTGGGACATGATTTAAGAGGTCATGGACTGTCGCTATATTGCGGAGCGCTTCCTAAGATTAGTTCATTAATTAAGAAGTTAATGGAGTCTTCTGACGGAATCGGCCGTTGGAAGGCTTTTTAATTTACCCTCTTCAAAATTCTATTTGGAGGATTGGTTTTTTATGGCAGAAAGCACAAATGGTCAGCAATCTGAAGGCCATATTAAGCGGACCTTGCAGACACGCCACCTGACAATGATTGCTCTTGGTGGGACGATTGGGACCGGTCTGTTTATTACGTCTGGTTCGGCAATTTCAACCGCCGGGCCTGGTGGGGCGTTAACTGCATACGTCATCATGGGAATCATGGTGTTCTTCTTGATGACTAGTTTGGGAGAAATGGCAACCTATATGCCATTGACGGGATCGTTTTCGGCCTATTCGACTAAGTTTGTTGACCCCGCGCTCGGCTTTGCGATGGGGTGGAACTACTGGTTTAACTGGGCAATCACGATCCCAGTTGATGTAACTAGTGCCGGAATTGTAATGAATTTCTGGCTTCCCCATGTCCCTAGTTGGATTTTTAGTGTGGTTGTTCTGGTATTGATCTTTTTAATTAACTACCTCTCAGTCCGTTCATACGGGGAAACAGAATATTGGCTAGCCCTCGTTAAGGTAATCACGGTAATTGTCTTCCTGATCGTAGGGGTAGCAATTATTCTCGGTATCATGGGCGGCAAGCCGGTGGGCTTCAGTAACTTCCACTATAAGCAGGCACCGTTTGTCGGTGGGGTACCAGCCGTTATCAGTGTGTTCTTGGTTGCCGGATTCTCGTTCCAAGGAACTGAACTGGTTGGGATCACTGCTGGGGAAGCGGCTACTCCTGAAGAGTCGATTTCGAAGGCCATTCACTCGACCTTTTGGCGGATTTTGCTATTCTATATTTTCGCAATCTTTGTAATTGCCTGTGTACTTCCATACACTAACAAGAACCTGATGAATGCTAACGTTCAAAATATTACGATGAGTCCGTTTACCATTATCTTTAAGCGGGCTGGACTAGCAGTTGCAGCAAGTATTATGAACGCGGTTATTTTAACGGCCGTAATTTCAGCCGCTAACTCAGGACTCTACGCCTCTACGCGGATGCTATATTCACAAGCACGAGAAGGATACGCTTGGCGCTTCCTTGGTTATGTTAACCGGCGCGGAATTCCAATTTATGCACTGTTAGTTACAATGCTTGTTTCGACGCTGGCCTTTGCAACCCAGTTCGTTGTGCCACAGGCATATTCTTACTTAACCGACGCTTCCGGTTTGTGTGGTTTTATTGCCTGGCTAGGAATTGCCATTTCCCACTTCCGCTTCCGGCGGGCCTACGTGGCACAGGGGAATTCGGTTAGTGACCTGCGCTACCACGCTACCTTTTACCCATTCGGTCCTATTTTTGCCTTTATCCTGTGTATCGTGGTTATTTGTGGGCAAAATGTTGAGGCCTTCGCTAAGCTAGATTGGTCCAATATCCTAATCACTTACATGAGTGTGCCACTATTCTTGATCCTGTTCTTCTACTACAAGATCCGTTACAAGACGCACGTTATTCCGTTAAAGGACGTTGACCTCAGCAAGAGTACGCGGGGCGAAAAATACGATGGTTAACTAAAACGATAAATGGTCACTTTTAAAGTGGCCATTTGTCGTTTAAATGTTAGAATAGTAATCGTGACTTTTTTAAGCTATGAATAAGGAAAGGAATTAACGAATGATTGCTTTAGCAGGAACAATTGGTGCCGGTAAAACCAGTCTGACGCAGTTACTGGCGGACCACTTACACAGCAAGGCCTTTTATGAATCAGTTGATGACAATAAAATTTTGCCACTTTTTTATAAAAACCCGAAAAAGTATGGCTTCTTGCTGCAGATCTATTTTTTAAATAAGCGGATAAACGAAATCAAAGATTCTTACGGCAACGACCTCAACGTGTTGGACCGGTCCATCTTTGAAGACGCCTTGCTGTTTAAATTAAATGCCGATATGGGACGGGCAACCCAGACCGAATCTGACATTTATAGTTCACTTTTGGCTAATATGATGGAAGAATTGCCTGAACAACCTCATGCTAAGGCGCCGAACCTACTAATTACCATTCAGGTCTCCTTTGATACGATGTTAAAGCGTATTAAGAAGCGGGGACGTTCATATGAACAGATTGCTAACGATCCGTCCTTATACAACTACTACAAGAACCTGAACGAGCGCTACCACGCTTGGTACGAACAGTACGACAAGAGCCCGAAGATGTTAATTAATGGGGATAAGTACGACTTCGTAGAAGATCCGGCAGCGGCCCAGGAAGTTCTAGAAATGATCGACCACAAATTAATTGAATTAAATTTGAAATAGTAGTTTGACATTTTAGCAAATAGATGATATATTATTTGGGCTGGCTTATTTAAGACAGTTCACTTGGAGGATTAGCTCAGTTGGGAGAGCATCTGCCTTACAAGCAGAGGGTCACAGGTTCGAGCCCTGTATCCTCCATTATGCGGATGTGGCGGAATTGGCAGACGCGCAAGATTTAGGATCTTGTATCTTTATGATGTAAGGGTTCAAGTCCCTTCATCCGCATCAATATTATTTGAAAAAAGTGTTGACATTCTTCACGACTTCAGGTAATATTAATAATCGTTGATAGCAATTAAATAGCTATGAGATATGCGGAAGTAGTTCAGTGGTAGAACATCACCTTGCCATGGTGGGGGTCGCGG